>DASRUE010000202.1:0-2904 GCA_035687895.1 Bacteroidota bacterium
GGTCTTCCGAGTATTGTCAACTATTACGCGGTAGGGTACACCGAGCCTCCCGAGGGAGAAATCCCAATAGCAGAGGGTACAGATGACATTTTTGTGAACTGTGTCCAGGGACGTACTATTGCACCACGAACTCGCCCCACCCCCTTTGTTGCCCTCGACTTCATCGACACGCTCATTGCGATGAAAGACGAGGCGAAGAGCCTGAACTGGATCCAGGAGAGCGATCTCTCCGATCTGATCGACACGAGGCTTTCCAAGGCGCGTGATCATCTTGAAAGTGAAGACGAATCCGGAGCACTGGAAGACCTTCAGGCAGCGCTGAGTGCAGTAGAGGAGGACTGCTTGGGGGTAGGGCCGGGGGTATCGTACCTCACCTCAGAAGCATGTGCACTGCTACGGTACAACATCGAGTACCTTAAGGACCATCTGGAATAATCCTGTTCTTCAACATCAGAAATGTGCGACACGCCGTCTCCACATCTGAGGCGGCGTTTGTCTTTTACCAGAGAGAATTCGTTGACATTCTCCCAAAGAATCCTATCTTGAACGTAGCCCCGTCGTCTCTGTTATCCAGCCCCCTGTGTCGCTCGTAGTCTCATCGCGCAATTGATGTTATCAAGTACCTAGTGGAGGACCTCATGCCTGCAATTGACATGCAATCGTTTGAGAAAAAGATCCATGTGCGTGCTATCCGCATGGATGATTTCGACCAAATCGTGGCCCTGCAAGCGCTCTGTTTTCCCGGCATGAAATTGTGGACGCTGGAACAAATCGCAAGCCAGCTTCAGATCTTTCCGGAAGGGCAGATTTGCATCGAGTATGATGGCAAAATCGTTGCGTCGTGCAGCAGTCTGATCCTCGACTTCGCCCTGTACGGTGATCTCCATAACTGGCAGGACATTTCAAGTGCAGGATATATCACCAACCACAACCCGGAAGGAAATACCCTCTACGGGATTGAAATTATGGTCCACCCGGAGTTCCGGGGGATGAAGCTTGCCCGGCGCCTGTATGATGCGCGTAAGCGCCTGGCGATTGAAAAGAATTTAATGCGGATTGTGCTGGGTGGACGGATTCCCGGATATGGCCAGCATGCCCACGAGATGACAGCCCGGGAATACGTCAACAAGGTGATCCACAAGGATATGGTCGATCCGGTTTTGACGACGCAACTTGCCAACGGATTTGTATTGAAGCGGCTCATCGGGAAGTACATGGAGTCTGACAAGGAGTCCAAGGGATACGCGACGCTCCTTGAATGGTCGAACTTGGACTACTCGCCCGATCCGAGACGGGTGTTCGTACCTGCGAGTCCGGTCAAAATCTGCGTCGTGCAGTACGAAATGCGGAAGATTGCATCGTTCGAGGAGTTCATCCGGCAATGCGAGTTCTTCATCGATGTGGCGTCCGATTACCGCTGCGACTTCATCCTCTTCCCTGAGATCTTCACCACCCAGATGCTTTCTTTCATCGATGCTCCCCGTCCGGGGGTTGCCGTACGGAAACTTGCGGAATACACCCCGCAGTACATCGAACAATTCACCGGGCTCGCGGTAAAATACAACATCAACATTATCGGCGGCTCACACTTTGCCGTCGAAGATGACCATCTCTACAACATCGCGTATCTCTTCAAGCGGAATGGGGAGATCAACAAACAATACAAGCTTCACATCACCCCAAACGAGCGCCATTGGTGGGGGGTCGAGCCGGGAAACAAGATAGAGGTCTTCGACACGGATAAAGGGAAGATATCCATCCAGATTTGCTACGATATTGAATTTCCGGAAGTCGGTCGTGTGGCCGCGGAGAAGGGGGCGCAGATCATCTTCGTACCGTTCTGCACAGATGAGCGGTCCGGATACCTTCGAGTCCGCTACTGTGCCCAGGCGCGGTGTATCGAGAACCACGTTTTTGTGGCGATTGCCGGGACGGTGGGAAACCTCCCCTCTATTCACAATATGGACATCCAGTATGCACAGTCTGGCATTTTCACTCCGTCGGATGTACAGTTTGCCCGCGACGCGATAGAGGCGGAATGTACGCCGAACATTGAAACGGTGATCATCGATGAGGTGGACCTCGAACTCTTGAAGCGCCACCGCCAGAGCGGGAGCGTCCTGAACTGGCGGGACCGCCGGACCGACCTCTACGAGATCAAGCTCAAGCGGCAAGGGTGAAGCCTCATTGCTTCCGGCTAACCGGGACCCCGGCAGGGCGAAAGCTCCTCTTCGCGTTGTTGTACCTCAGCGAAGGCGCGCCGATCGGGTTTCTGTGGTGGGCTCTCCCGACGCGTCTGCGGGGCGCGGGCGTGCCCGTTGAGGATATCACGGCATTAACTGCCCTCCTCGTTATTCCCTGGACGTTCAAATTTGCCTGGGCTCCTTTTGTTGATGTCCTCCGGTCTTTGCGGTGGACTCGCCGCTCATGGATCGTTGCAGCCCAGCTAATGATGGGCCTTGCCCTCCTCCCGCTCCTCGTTCTTGATCTCCAGACAGATCTTGCGCTGATTGTTCCTTTTCTGGTTCTTCATGCCGTTGCGGCTGCAACGCAGGACGTTGCCATCGACGCATATGCCATTGCGACGGTGCCTACGAGCGAGCGCGGGGCGCTGAACGGCTGGATGCAATCGGGCATGCTGCTCGGACGTTCGGTGTTCGGAGGCGTAAGCCTGCTCCTGTTCGAGCGACTGGGGAGCCCCGCAGTACATCTTCTGCTGATAACAACCATTTGGTTGTCGATGGCTGTTCTCCTTTTTTCGCGAGATGGTACCGAACCAGCTCCATACGGAAAGATGAGAGAACGATGGCAGGAATTCGCAGCGCGCGTCAAGAGCGCACTTCAGATACGGGCGTCATGGTTCGGGTTGCTCTTCGCACTCATAGCGGGTGCAGGATTCGAAGC
>DASRUE010000203.1:0-6110 GCA_035687895.1 Bacteroidota bacterium
GAGGAATTAACAATGAAGCGGCAACTATTGCAACTGGTGGGTAGTGTCCCATTTTGGAATCAGCGATCGAATGCGTGTGATGATAGCCCCTGAGAACTCTCCCCTTTCTCAGGTCAACCGTGACTCCCCTCCCTTGCCTATGGCATGGGGCGAGCTATTCGATTTGAATGTCGGAGAGCCAAGCTGAGACACCACCAACTGGTGTGAATCAGAAATGATACATCAGTCCGACTGATGGCTGAGAAGAGGGGATGAAACTGAACTGCAAAGACGATGTGGCTGTACTTCCTTCATCACCGAAATGCCAATCATATACGATGTTGCCAATCGCCGTGCCGACCGCGGCGCCGATGATCACATCGCTCAGATAGTGCTTCCGGTCGTGGATGCGCGAATACCCCACATACGCCGCCCATCCATACGTCGTGACAAACGCTGTGGTCTTCAGCATCGTGCGTGTGAAGTCAGAACGCCGCGCGATTCCCCACCCATCAATCCAATCATCCAGCTCACGGTACACGAATGCTGACGCAGCGAAAGACCCTGATGTATGACCGGAGAAAAATGCACGGCTATCCGAGCCGTCAGGACGAACGCGGTAAATGAGATTCTTGGATACTTCGGTGATGCCGTAGGTGTACAGCATCGTCTTGGCAAAGACGAATGGCCGCTCGTAGTCGCGTGACGTGATGTCTGCGTCTGTGGCAACATCGAGCAGGGCAGTGAGACTGAGTTGTCCGACGAAGATGGCGGTCTGAATAGTCGCCGGGTTAATCCGGGAGCCGAGTGACTGGCCACCGTCCGACCTGCTGAGAGAGCTGCTGACATTCCGGTCAAACCCAAAAGGGAGCAACGCAACCTGATCATCAGACTCGTCGGGTTTGTACATGGTCAGCGCCGCAAGTCCGACGAGTGAAAGGTCCCTGGTGGTGAAGGCGTCGGTGAGCCCTTGTGAAAAGTGTGCGGGGGCTATAGAGCGTGAAGGGAAGAGGTGTCGGTCGTTGTTCGACTGATCCTTGAATTGTCCAAGAGCCTGCCCAGCCAACACTCCGATCAGCGAAACGCAAACGATTCCCTTCAAAGGCATTCTCTACTCTTCAACATGTTGATGAACTGGAGACTGATCTGTACCTACAATACAAAGCTTCTCTGACTATTTCAATGGGATGCCCGCTGTGCATTTCCGGGTCAAATTTCCCTCCCTGGCCCTTGTTAAACACCCAGCAGGTCTGTCGAATTCTTCAACACTGATGCTTATATGAATCGTTTTCAGATTCTTCAGCCCATTCCCAATCGTGCGAAGCCCTCTCATTCCCTGTCGTTTCACTGGCTTCTATCGCGTTTAAAACGCTATTTCCATGGGCACGTTTTTTGAGCCATTCTCTTCTGGTGTAGCAATTTACGTTTGAACCGTTCTGTTTTCACAAGCGAAATTCACAAAGGGTATTGCCAATGCATCGCGTGAAACGCACTGCTTCATCCAAATCAAAGACATCGCAGAAGAGGTACATTAGCAACTCGCTTCGCGGACGGGACCTTCTTTCGATTGATGATCTCTCTGCCGAGGAAGTACTTCACCTCTTCAGACTTACTGCCGAGATGAAGAAAAAGCCCCTGACGTTCAGGAAGTCCCTCGACGGGAAGATGATAGCGTTAATCTTTGAGAAGCCATCGCTACGGACCCGGACGACATTTGCTGTGGGCATCAAGCAACTGGGTGGCGACTCCATCTACCTCTCGCCGGCGGAGATCAGTCTCGGCAAACGGGAATCGGTGCATGATGTTGCAAAGAACCTCGAACGGATGGTGGAGGGCGTCATGATCCGCACGTTCGGTCATGACGTGTGCACGTCGTTTGCCCTGCATTGCGACAAGCCGGTCATCAACGGGCTCACGGATCTCGAGCATCCATGCCAGGCATTGGCGGACTTCTTCACCATTACGGAGTTCAAGAAAGATATCCGCTCGCTGAAGCTGACATATATTGGCGACGGAAACAATGTCGTCCATTCGTTGATGCTCACAGCCGCCAAACTCGGCGCTCACCTGTTTGTTGCCGTACCCGATCGCTACCAGCCGTCGCAAGAGATTTTGATGCGTTCACGGGAAATTGCCGCCGTCACAGGTGCAACGATCGTTATAACAAATGATCCGGTTGAAGCATCCGACAATGCGGACATGATTTACACAGACGCATGGGCAAGCATGGGGCAGGAGGCAGAGGCTGCAGAGCGGAGAGCGATCTTCAAACCATATCAGGTCAACAAGGAACTCTTCTCGCACGCGAAGCCGGATGCCTTGTTCATGCACTGCCTCCCGGCACATCGCGGGGAAGAGGTTGTGGACGACGTCATCGATTCACCGAACTCGGTTGTATTCCAGGAGGCGGAGAACCGTCTCCACATCGAAAAGGCGATCATGCATGAACTCCTCAAGGACTGACAAGCCCGGGCTCGTACTGGTTGCCGTTGGAGGTAACGCGTTGATCCGCGCCGGACAAACCGGCACGGCCGAGCAGCAGTTTGAAAATGCGATGGAGACCGCCGAAGCCGTCGTGCACCTGATCAAAGCGGGGTATCGCGTGGTGCTTACGCATGGCAATGGACCTCAAGTCGGTGCCGCACTCACCCGTTCCGAGATGGCATTCACCTATGCGTATCGCATGCCCTACGATTGCTGTGTGGCATCCACGCAGGGAGAGATCGGCTACGTGCTGCAGTATGCCTTGTGGCAGATGATGCAGCGGGAGCAACTGCGCGTTCCGGTTGTCACGCTCATTACACAGGTGCTTGTCGATCCGAAAGACCCGGCCTTTCAGCATCCCACGAAGCCGGTCGGTCCGTTCTACTCAAAGGAGGTGGCGGAACGGTACTCGAAGCACTTCGGGTGGGCGATGATCGAGGACTCCATGCGCGGCTTCCGGCGTGCGGTCCCTTCGCCTGAGCCCAAAGAAATTATCGAGGTCGAAGCCATTCGTGCTTGCGTTGACCGTGGACTTGTCGTGATTGCTGCCGGCGGCGGCGGTGTGCCGGTCTTTAACGACCATGACATTGCCAAGGGTGTGGAGGCCGTCATCGACAAGGACCTCACATCTGCTTTGCTCGCAAGCCGGCTGGGGGCGGACGTCTTCGCCATCGCCACCGGGGAAGAGCATGTGTATCTGGATTACAAAAAACCAACGCAGCGTGCATTGGGAAAAATGAATGATGATGAATGCCGGCTGTATCTGAGTGCGGGACAGTTCCCCGAAGGAAGCATGGGTCCCAAAATCCGCGCAGCGCTTTCCTATCTTGACGGAGGTGGCAAGGAAGTCATCATCACGGACACAGCGCACCTGCGGGCAGCAATGAACGGGGAGGCAGGGACGCACATCCTCCCATCGCACGAAATGATTGAATGGCCGTAGGGGTGGACATCTTGAACTCTCCCACGCCTGCGGGCCGAAACGCCGGTCCGTTGCCGAAGCTCTGGAGTGTAAGCGACCTTCGGCGTGCAGGCCCGGCCCCTCCCTTGTGAAGGGAGGGGAGTGATGGGGTGAGCAAAGGGGTCGTCATCCACAACAATTCATTCCCCCTCGAAGAGGCATACGACTGGTAGAGGGGAGAAAACAAGAGGGGTGTTATATGACAAAGTGGGATGACACCGTCGAGTGTTGTGTAAGTTGAATATCCGGAACTCTCCCCCTGCCCCTCCCTTGAAAAGGGAGGGGAGTGAAGAGGCGAGACGCGGCACGTCATCCCACAACAACTTTTTTCTCCCCTCGAAGAGGTACACAACTGGCAGAGGGGAGAAAGCAAGAGGGGTCATATTGCAGAGTGGGATGACGATATCGCGGGTTGTATGAGTTGAATATCTGGACTGAGCAACAAATGCACAAGTTTTCTTTATCGAGTTACCTGAACAATTGGAGGCAGCATGACACGTAGACGGGTCCTCATCATGGGGGCAGCAGGACGGGATTTCCACAATTTCAACACGGTCTTCCGTGGCAACAAGAAATATGAGGTGGTGGCGTTCACCGCCACGCAGATTCCCAACATCGATGGGAGGAAGTACCCGGCAAAACTCGCCGGTGCCCTCTACCCGAAGGGCATCCCGATCTATCCTGAAGGCGATCTCCCACAGTTGATCCGGAAGCTGAAGATCGACGAAGTCGTGTTCGCCTACTCCGACGTGAGTTTCAAGTATGTCATGGATCAGGCATCGCTCGTGATGGCGTGCGGCGCAGACTTCAAGGTGCTCGGAACACGGCAGACCATGATCAAGTCAAAGGTGCCGGTGATTGCCGTGGTGGCTGTGCGGACAGGCTCGGGTAAGAGCCAGACTTCGCGCAAGGTGTGCAGCCAGCTCCGCAGCATGGGGAAACGGGTGGTCGCCATCCGCCACCCTATGCCGTATGGTGATCTGGTGAAACAGCGTGTGCAGCGGTACGCCTCGATTGCAGACCTGAAGAAGTTCAAGTGCACGGTGGAGGAGATGGAGGAGTACGAGCCGCACATTGTCGAAGGCACCATCATCTACGCCGGGGTGGATTACGAAGCAATTCTTCGTCAGGCCGAGCAGGAGGCGGATGTGATTGTGTGGGATGGCGGGAACAACGATACGTCATTCTACAAACCCGATCTCACGATCACCGTTGTCGACCCGCACCGGCCGGGCCATGAGATCTCGTACTATCCCGGCCAGACCAACGTGCGCCTCGCCGACGTGATTGTGGTGAACAAAGTGGACTCTGCTTCATTGGAGAACATCGACACCGTGATCCAGAACGCGCAGGGCATCAACTCTCATGCGCTCATCATCAAGGCGGCGTCACCCATTACGGTGGATAATCCCGATGAGATACGCGGCAAGAGAGTGCTGGTGGTAGAGGATGGGCCCACGCTGACACACGGGGAAATGCGTTATGGGGCAGGGACGATTGCCGCCAGGACGTTCGGTGCAAAAGAGATCATCGACCCGCGGCCGTTCGCCGTGAAGTCCATTGCCGAGACCTACGAGAAGTATCCCATGACAGGGCCCCTGCTCCCCGCCATGGGGTACGGCGACCAGCAGATGAAGGACCTTGAAACCACGATCAACCGGGTCCCGTGCGACACCGTGGTGATCGGCACACCCATTGACCTCCGGCGGATCATTCATATCAAGAAGCCATCAGTGCGGGTGCAGTACTCTCTCGAAGAAACGACGAAGCCGGATCTGGAAGATGTGTTGGTGAAGTTCCTGCTGAAGGAGAGGGCTCACTCATTCCACCGGAAGCCGATGGCTGCGATGATGTAGGAGTGATGTGTTAGGGAAATGAAAACGGCGGACAGTGTATGGTCCGCCGTTTGTAGAATTGAACCTGCATTCCGCTACCGGCCCATACTTCAGAATGACAGCACATCCGGCATGAAGAAAAAGACGAGTATCGCAAACGAAAACAGAAAGATGCCTATGTTCACGGGGCGGTACTTGATGGTGACGAGAAGTTCCTTTCGTTCCCTCACAAAGGTAAAGTGAGAGAATGCCAGCAGGTTCATGACCAGTGCGGTGCAAGGGAGTCCCAGGACAATGACAGGAATCAAGAAGGTCAGGACCGGATTCCCGTCGACGGCGGCAATGAAGCTCCCAATACCATTAAGAATCGTCGAGGATATTGCCAGTTCATGTTTCAGGATAGACGTGATTGCGACGATGATCGGCAGGATCAGCAGCCATAATCCCGCCTTTGACGATCGTTTGTACCGAAGCAGTGGGATCTTCAATTCCTCCTGATGTGTTATCTGCTCGGGCTTCGGCGGATCTATTCCGCTGAGCATCGTTTCAACATCTTCTTTTTTCATATGCTCTCCTTCCAAAATCTTTTTTTAGTTTATCGACTCCCCTGGAGAGGAGTGATTTAACGGTTCCTGTTTTCTTGCCGAGGATGACCGCGATCTCCTCGATCGATTTCTGCTCATAGAATCTTAGTGCAAGCACTTCTTGATACTTTGTGTCGAGCTTGTTCATGAGATCATTGATCTTCACAAAATCCTGATGCCGTTGAAGATCCTCCTCCAGCAGTATCCTTTCGGTCTCCGCGTTTGAATAATCCGTTATGTCGACACCATACTCCTCCTGTATCCTGT
>DASRUE010000204.1:0-5523 GCA_035687895.1 Bacteroidota bacterium
TCCGCGTCCATCCTTGTTTGCGGCCCATGGTGTTGTCGGCAGATTGCCACCGTAGATCGAAGAGCAACCTGTTGCGTTAGCCACCACCATTCTGTCGCCAAAGAGCTGGGTTGCCAGTTTCACATAGGGCGTTTCGCCGCATCCCGAGCACGCGCCGGAGTATTCGAACAACGGCTGGAGGAACTGTGAGCCTTTCACCGTATCGATCTTGACGCCGCGCCGGTCTGCTTCCGGAAGAGCCAGGAAGAAATCATAGTTGACACGTTCCTGCTCGCGGATCGGTGGCTGCGGAAGCATGTTAATGGCTTTGAGTTTCGTCTCGGATTTGTTCTTCGCCGGGCAGATATCCACGCAGATGCCGCAGCCGGTGCAGTCCTCGGGGGCCACTTGGATGGTGTATTTCATCCCCTTGTACTCCGCCCCCTTGTAGTCCATGGACTTGAACGACGGCGGGGCGTTCTGTAACATCTTCGGGTCGTACACCTTGATCCTGATTGTCGCGTGCGGACAAACCAGAGCGCACTTGTTGCATTGAATGCAAACCGCCTCATCCCATACCGGGATCTCAAGTGCGATGTTCCGCTTCTCCCATTGCGCTGTGCCTGTTGGATATGTTCCATCTTTCGGCATCGCACTTACGGGAAGCATGTCGCCGAAGCCTGCAATTATCTTTGCCGTCACGTTCTTCACAAAATCAGGAGCATTTGCCGAAACCACCGGCGGCATCTCCATGGTGCTCGTGACGCCCGCTGGAACCTCCACTTCAAACAAGTTGGCAAGAGTCTGATCCACTGCTGCGAAGTTCTGCTGGACAACCTGGTCGCCTTTCCTTCCATACGTCTTCTTGATGGAGTTCTTGATGGCGGCGACCGCCTCTTCCCTTGGGAGAACGCCGGAGATGGCAAAGAAACAAGTCTGCATGATCGTATTGACGCGGGCGCCCATGCCGGTCTCCTGCGCCACCTTGTAGCCGTCGATCACATAGAATTTGATCTTCTTGTCGATGATCTGCTGCTGGATATGGCGCGGCAGCTTGTCCCATACCTTGTCCTGGCCATAGATGCTGTTCAGCAAAAAGGTGGAGCCGGGAACAGCACTCTTCAGCACATCAAACTTTTCAAGGAAGAACCACTGGTGACACGCAACGAAGTTTGCGCGGTCCACAAGATACGTGGAGTGAATGGGGCGTGGCCCGAACCGGAGATGCGACGTGGTGGTGGAGCCGGACTTTTTCGAGTCGTAGACGAAGTAGCCCTGCGCGTAGTTGTCCGTATCCTCGCCAATAATCTTGATGGAGTTCTTGTTGGCGCCCACGGTGCCATCCGCGCCGAGACCGTAGAAGAGAGCGCGCACCACATCATCACCCTCGGTGGTGAAGGAAGGATCATACGTGATGCTCGTGTTGGTGACGTCGTCGATGATGCCGATCGTGAAGTGATTCTTCGGTTCCGCCTTCGACATCTCATCAAACACACCCTTGATCATGGCCGGGGTAAACTCCTTGGAAGAGAGTCCGTACCGGCCACCGATAATCTTCGGGAACGAGGTAAACGGGAGTTTGCCGGTGGAGAATGATTCCGCTACGGAGGTCACGACATCTTGGTATAATGGTTCGCCGGATGCGCCGGGTTCCTTGGTTCTGTCGAGCACAGCAATGGTCTTCACGGTTTTCGGCAGTGCCTGGACGAACCGCTCCGCGGCGAATGGCCGGAAGAGACGGACCTTCAGCAGACCGATGTTCTGGCCGCGGGCATTCAGATACTCAACAGTTTCCTGCACCGCTTCGGCACCCGATCCCATAATCACAATGACGCGGTCCGCGGTGGGGGAGCCGACATACTCGTACAGCTTATACTGGCGACCCACCACCTTTGCAAACTTGTCCATTGCCTTCTGGACGATATCCGGGAATGCATCGTAGAAAGGGTTGACGGTTTCACGCGCCTGGAAGAAGACATCGGGATTCTGTGCCGTGCCGCGAAGGACGGGGCGTTCGGGTGTCAGGGCCCTCGACCGGTGTGCACGGACGAGCTCGTCATCGATCATGGCACGCAGATCCTCATCCGTCAATTGTTCGATCTTCATCACTTCATGTGAGGTTCTGAACCCATCGAAAAAGTGGAGGATGGGAACGCGGCCTTCGAGTGTTGCAGCCTGGGCGATAAGCGCTGTATCCATGACTTCCTGTACCGAGTTCGATGCAAGCATTGCAAACCCCGTCGCCCGCGTGGTCATCACGTCGCTGTGGTCTCCAAAGATCGAAAGTGCCTGGGCTGCTATTGCACGCGCGGAGACGTGGAAGACGGTCGAAGTAAGTTCGCCGGCAATCTTGAACATGTTCGGGATCATCAGGAGCAATCCCTGCGACGCGGTGAACGTCGTGGAGAGAGCCCCCGTTTGTAGCGCGCCATGCACAGCGCCCGCGGCGCCACCTTCGCTCTGCATCTCCGTCACGGATGGAACCGCCCCCCAGAGGTTTTTTCTCCCTTGCGCCGACCATTCATCCGCCCATTCCCCCATGTTGGACGAAGGAGTGATGGGGTAGATTGCGATGACTTCGTTGAGTTTGTGGGCGACGTACGCAGCAGCTTCATTGCCGTCGATGGTGACCATTGTGCGCTTCATTGTGCCGGTATCCTATTGAAATTGCAGTAGATGTCTCTGTGGATACCTCCCTTTATGGCTAATTGCATGCCACTGAAATCGGGCTGAAAGCCGGCAAATCGGGCGTTTTTTGCCGCCGTGCTTCCAACTTTTGAGAAAATGGGGCGCATATTTGGAATCGGGATGGGGGCTTGACTCTTTGGGCGGTCTGCTATACCATACCGACAGGCGTAGGGGTTGGACTTGTGGACAAGCTGCGTCGCGGTTCACGATTCCAGACATGAGAGCATCCAGCCTCAGCATACGCTCCCACTTCTGAATCCACACCCGGCGTGGCCGTGGTTCACGACCATCCTGCACCTTCCATTCGTTCTTCACGTAGTTTACTCTTCGACTACATTATTATGATAGGAGGGATGAGCATGATAAATGCACCTCGAGACAAATGTATGATCGCCCTCTCCGACGTGATCCATGAACTCTCCTCTTCGAACCAGCATGAACATGTTCTGCACCATATCGTGGACAGAATCGTCCGTCTGTACAAGTGCCGGACATGCGCGGTCGTGCTGATCGATCCAGGGACGGAATACCTCAGCATTGAGAATAGTTTCGGCCTCTCATGGACATTCTGCAAGGCGTTCCGCCGGACGCTGGCAACCGGCGTCGTGGGCGAGCTGCTCTGGACGGGCAAGCCTTTGCTCGTCACTGACAGCACGGACGACCCTCAGTTCAGCAGCGAGCTCCAGTTGGAGTACCCGTTTGCATCCTGTATCGCTGTGCAGATCGCCATCGACCACCGGACCTGCGGCTACCTCTTTGCTGACAGCGAGGAGCGGGGGATGTTCACTCCCGACGATCTTGTCGTGTTCAGGGGGCTTGCGGATGTTGCCGGTCTTGCGATGGACAAAGCACGGCTGCACGAGCAGAACATCCGAATGGACAGGATCGACCATGAAACGGGGATCGAAAAATACATCGCCTTCCTCGAGCGGCTGGAAACCGGACTTGCCCGTGCACGGCATACAGGAAGCCCGCTTGCCGCGATGATCCTCGACGTCGACAACTTCAAGCAAATGACCGGCACGTATGGGTCGTCCACGGCCTCCGTGTTTCTGAAGGAGCTTGCAGAGCTTCTGCGGAAGCATCTCCGGCCGATCGATGCGTGCGGACGCTATGGCGCCGATGAGTTCATCGTGATGCTGGAGAACATGACACTGGATGATGCGGTGACGATGGCGAAGTCGCTGGCCCGTGCAGTGCAGGAGGCTGAGTTCACGCCATCGCGCATCAGGTCGAGTATCAGCGTCGGTGTGGCGGCGTTTCCGCAGAACGGGCACACCAGCAAAGACGTGATCCTCACAGCGAAGAACGCCGTGTTCGAGGCGCAGCGCGCGGGACGGAACAACGTCTACCACTACATCACGGATTGGCAGGCAGCACATCCGGTTCTTGTCCATAATGAGTAAGGGAGGCCGACATGAAACTCCTTATCGCTTCCGATGGTAGCGCGATGACAAGCAGGGTTGCCCGGCGTTTCGAGCGAGCGTTGTGGTATGTGTTTGTGGAGGACGGGAAGGGGATCCTGGATGCTGTGCGGAATGAAACGCCAATGGACCACACTCGCATTCTTGCCCGCGCAGCGCGAGAACACGTCAACATTGTCGTCACCGACAAGCTCGGGAAGAAAACAGTTCGCCACCTGGTGAGCCATCATCTCCGTGCGGCATTCGGACGGGGAATGACGGTACGAGAGGTGATGGAGAAGAGTCTGCGGGGGGAGCTGCATTCACTTACAGAGGAGGAACTGCACCAACAGGTTGAGAGACCAGTCCGCCCTGTCTCAACGGTGCCGGTGCCGCGACAAAAACGTGCACCACGGACGCACACTATTGCAGTTGGAGGAACACCGAGGGGACAGCATCATTTGCAGCAGTATTCAGGACGAGGGCATTGATTCGGACAGCCCACGGAAGACAAAACAGAGCCGCCCATGGTGCAACGTGAGCGGCTCGTGTGTGCTAATCAGGGAGCAGGACTGTTCGCTTACGGTGTCCTCTTCGTTCTGAACGGCTTCGTGAACGCTGAGTACTCCAGCATCTGTGTAGCAAGGTCGAGCGGGTAACTTACCTTCACATCCACAATCTTCGCCGTTGGGTCGTTGACCGGCTCGAGCTTCGGCATCACAAATCCGGTGTATGGGGCAAGGTTCAAATCTTTCACACGCCCCTGCACTTCGTCCCTCAACCTCACGTCCACTTTCAAGCCATATGTGTCGATGAGCGTTTTGGCCGCGGCGAGGTCACCTTCGGCTTTCATGCGCATGACTTCGGCAAGCAGCTCACCCACCGACGAACGCATGGCGTCATAGTCTACGATATGGTAGTACGTCTTGCCATTCCTCTGCTCCACCTTGATGGCACCGGAGTTCCTGATGATATAGGTGACGATAAGCTGGCGGTTTTTCAGGTGGTCCTGTTCCAGTTGCTCGCTCTTGCCGATGCGGCGGAGCTGGTTGATGCCGGTCCTGACCTGCTGCTGGAACATCGTCTCGCCGATCATCCGGGCTTCAGCCTCATCCTTCGCCACGCCAATATCCACCAGCTTTTGGTCCCATGCATTCCAGAGCGCAACGAGATCGGAGCGCGTTTCCTCCAACGTGTTGTAGTATCCGGGCAGGAAGTCCGAGGGGTCCTTGCCACCGAGCTTGGGACTTGTTTTGCCTGAGCCGTGGCCGATCACCTCATGCATTGCAGTGTGCAAGTTATTGGCGCGAGCGCCATAGAGCTCCTGGTTCCTCACTTCTTCCTCATCCCATGCAAACTCCTTTGTCAGGTCCATTCCTGTTGAATGATCATACGCCAGTTGGACGTTGTTGAGGAGGACACTCTTACTGCCGTACTGTTCACGGATGGCCTG
>DASRUE010000205.1:0-7940 GCA_035687895.1 Bacteroidota bacterium
CGCACGACATTCCAGAAATGTTCGTCGTCTGCCGGAACCTGCTCACCGCCGGCAAGGACGTACTTCGCCCGTGCGTCTTCCGGGAAGGCATACAGCATCGCACCTCCCAGCATGCCGCCGGCAAATGTGCGGATGAAACCGCGGCGGGAAACATGTGGTTCGGTCATGGCGTCTCCTGTATGGGATCGCTCATATAGCGGGGTGAGATCCTTCCTACACCTTTTTACAGCTTGTACCCGATGGTCCGGAGAAAGCTCTTTCGTTTCGCAATGTCCGCCTCGGTCTCTACGCCGGCCGTTTTCACGCCGTCCACCACGCCAAGAATACCGCGGCCTTGTTCTGTTTTCGCGACAATTACCTCCGTAGGGTTGGCGGTCGCACAATAAATGCGGCAGACTTCCGGCACGTTCTTGATGGTATTGAGGATGTTCACGGGGAACCCGTGGTCTATGAAGATCAGGAATGTGTGTCCTGCCGCGAGCGCCAGGGCATTTTTTTGTGCGAGGTCTATCAGGGTTGGATCATTGCCGACAAAGCGGACGAGCGCAGGTCCGGATGCTTCGCAGAACGCAATGCCGAATTTCATCGCAGGGTTGGTTTGTACGATTGCTTCGTACAGATCTTCGACCGTCTTGATGAAATGCGCATGCCCCATGATGAAATTCATATCGTCGGGCTTTTCGATGCGAACAATGGACAGGTCCATCGAAGTCTCCTTACCGTTTATTCTGCAGGCTTTTCACGATGTCGGGCGTCAGGATCCACCGGAGGTAGGCTTCGGAGCGTCCTCCCTCGGGACGCAACGCGATGCTCGCAATCGCACCGGTCTCCATGGCAATGGCAGCATACGACGAGCCTGCAATAAAATAGGAAATGAAATTGGTGAGATCGGGTTGATGACCGACTGCAATAATGCTGCCACCGCCACTTAACGAGACCAGTTCTTGCATCAACGAACGATGATTGAACCCCGGTGCAAGATGCTCACTAACGTGAAGGATCGGGTGCTGGCTGATCTGCCCTCCGATGATCTCGCCCGTTTGGACGGCGCGGGCAAGCGGACTGGTTACCACAATGTCAAGGTTGGGGTCGACCCTCGCCAGAGCCTGTCCCATCAACACAGCGTCGGCTTCGCCCTGCACACTCAAAGTCCGGTCGGCATCACGGGTAATTGTCCTACCGACAGGGACAGCCTCAGTATGCCGGACAAGATAAATGTGCATGCCGTCGGTCAGTTGGCAAGTTTGGGATTGTGCGGGATCATCCGGACAACCTGCGGGGTGAGGGCCCGGCCACCGAGGCGCATCCCTTTTAACGTTGCCACGACTTCCTCGCCTGCAATGGAATGCCAGGGGTCCTCCGTCTTCAACGTCTCCACTTCACCCACCAGGGTCAGTCGCTCTTCGCGACCCGGCGCAACAGCAGGGATCGTGACCGGGAGAAACCTGTTGTTGTAACGATAGGGAACATTGCGGGAGGAGATTCTCACGTGGGCAAGTGAAAGGTCAAGCGTGTCGGAGGTTCCGTTCCGGATGTCAATCTCAATCCGGGTCGCGATACCTTCGCCAACCGCATACCGCGCTGTAAACCAATAGCTCACATCCGCCTTGGGATCTCTGGCCAGAAACCCGTCGCAATCGCAGTCGTCATTGGTAACGCGATACGGAAACAACGCTGACGATGCAGTGCACCCGGCCAATGCCATCGCAAACAGGAGAATTGCCGTCGTTGTCGAAAGGTGCATCGGCTACCCTTTTGCTTTCTTCAATTGTGCACGCGCCTTCGTGTATCCCGGTTTAATCACATCGTAAATCAAACGGATGCGTTTGTTGTATGGAATGAATGCGCTCTTCATCGAATTGATCGTTATTTTTTCCAAATCGTCGAGGCCAAGTTTAAACACCTGGTGGGCAATCTTGAATTCCTTCGTCATGGTCGTTGCACTCATCAGTCGGTCGTCGGTGTTCAGGGTGACCCGGAATTTGTACCGGTGCAGGGTCCCGAATGGATGCTCTTCCAGAGTCTTCACTGCCCCTGTGTCGACATTGCTGGTGAGACAGATTTCCAGCGGGATCCGTTTGTCCAGTACATACTGGGCTAGGTAGCCCATTTTCACAATCTTGTTCGGCTCCTTCTTGTCCATCCCGATGTCTTCAATCAGACGGGTTGCATGACCGATACGGTGCGCCCCACACCACTGAATTGCCTGCCAGATGCTCTCCTTGCCAAACGCTTCTCCTGCATGGATGGTAATGTTGAAGTTTTCCCGCTGGATGTAATGGAACGCGTCCACGTGTTTCTTCGGCGGAAACCCACCTTCTTCACCGGCCAGATCGAAGCCCACAACCCCACGTTCCCGGTAATCCACGGCGAGTTCAGCCATCTCCTGGGAAAGGTTCATGTTCCGCATCGCGCAGATGATCAAACCATATTCCACACCGAAATCTTTTCTTCCCTTCTCCAGCCCCTTTAACACGGCATTCACCACATCATCCCAGTGAAGGCCGTTGTCCGTATGAAAGACAGGGGCAAACCGGGTCTCGACGTACGCCACACCGTCGCGGTACATGTCTTCGATCATCTCATACGCTGTTCGCTCCAGTGCTTCTTCCGTTTGCATCACACCACACGTGTGGGCAAAACCTTCGAGGTACAACGGGAGACTCCCCCGCGCAGCACCGCGATGGAACCACTCGGCGAGCTCTCCGGGATCGGACGTTGGGAGCTTGGTGTACTTTGAGTCCCTTGCAAGTTCGATCACCGTTTCCGGTCGGAGTCCGCCGTCAAGGTGATCATGGAGCAACACTTTGGGTAATGCCTGAATGAACTTCTCGGCAAGTTTCATGGGATGGGGGATCAGGTGCGAATGGGACGGGAAGAATCAGAATTCAAACGCAATGTAACAACTGCCCCTTTCAAAATCAACGAACAGGCCGTTTGACTTTCAGAGTGGATTTCTCTATATAGGGTCAGTTACTTCCCATTCGCTGGTTCAGCCGTCCGATGGATTCCACGATCGTCCACCATCACTGCCTCACACCGCTTCCATGACCAGAAAACAATTCTCCATCCTTATCGTTGATGATGAGGAGGCGATGCGGTACATGCTTTCTTCCCTTATCTCCGGCGCCGGGTACACAGCGGATACTGCCGTGGACGGCGTTACCGCGATCAATGCCGTACAGACCAGGCTCTACCACGTGGTTCTGTGCGATGTGAAGATGCCAAAAGTGGATGGCGTGGAGGTGTTGAAGTTCATTAAGGCGAATTTCCCCGGTATCGAGGTCATCATGCTCACCGGCGCGGGGGATATCAAAATTGCCGTGGAATGCATCCAGCTTGGCGCGTTCCATTTCATCACGAAGCCGACCACCACGGACGAGTTGCTTACCACGATTCGTCGCGCACTGGAGCGCCGTCAGCTCGCACTTGACAACGTTGTGATGAAGAACCAGCTCGACCGGCTGCAGGGGCCATTCGAAATGGTGGGGGAAAGCGAGGCCCTCCACAACGTGCTGGAGATCGCCGCCAAGGTTGCCCCGACCGAATCCACCGTGATGATCCAGGGTCCCAGCGGCACAGGCAAGGAGCTTGTCGCCCAGTTTATCTTCCAGAACAGCGATCGGAGGAATGAGCCATTTGTCACGGTAAACTGCGCATCGATTCCCGATACACTGATTGAGAGCGAGTTATTCGGCCACGAAAAAGGGTCGTTTACAGACGCGCATGCCACCAAACAGGGAATTGTGGAGATCGCCAATAAGGGGACGCTGTTCCTCGATGAGATCGGCGATATCAGCCCGATCGTGCAGCCGAAGATCCTCCGCTTTATCCAGAGCGGCGAGTTTCGCCGGGTTGGTGGAAACACGATCCTGAACGCCGACTGTCGCATCCTCTCTGCCAGCAATAAGAACCTGAAAGAAGAAGTAAAGGCGGGACGATTCCGCGAAGACCTTCTGTACCGTCTCAATGTCATCACCATCGACGTGCCCCCGCTCCGTCTCCGGAAGAAGGACATTCCGCTGCTTGTCTCGTCGTTCCTCAACCACAAGATGAAGACAAAGGTGAAAAAAGGTATTTCTCCGCGGGCGATGGAATTACTGATGGAATACGACTGGCCTGGGAATATACGCGAGCTGGAGAATGTCATTGAGCGCGCGGCCATCCTCTGCCAAGACAACACGATTGAGCCGCACGACCTTTCTCTCAGCAACGCACCGATGCAGCTCCCCTCCGGAGCTCACCCGGATAACAAGATCGGCACCGCCATCCCTCTCAAGGAGATCGAGGGGTTGCACATTGAAGGCGTACTGAAGAGCTTTCGTGGCAACAAGACGGAATCTGCCAAAGTCCTCGGCATCAGTCTCAAGACCCTGTACACAAAGATCCAGCAGTACCAGATCAAGCTGTCCTGACGCCCCATAGCAATAGCGTCAACACCGCCGGTGAATCAAATCCAATTTCTCACGTCTCTCGACGTCCCCGCCCTGCAACCATACCGGACCCTTCGCCGTCAGCAAGAACATCTGGACCAGGGAATCTTCGTTGCTGAGGGTGAGAAAGTCGTCCGCCGCTTGCTTGCTTCGGGGCTTCCGATCGTCTCCATGTTGATGACACCGGAATGGCATGCCAAAATCTTTCCGGCTCCCGTGTCGGTCCCTTCCGGCTTCACAATCTATCTTGGCGAGAAACCCCTTCTGCAGAGCATCGTCGGTTTCCGGATGCATCAGGGAATCATGGCCGTGGCACGGGTTCCTGTTCCTCCCAACCTTGAGGAGACCTCACTCCCCACACCGCACCTTGTGGTAGCGCTGGATGGACTTGCCCATGTGGAGAATGTGGGAGTAGTAGTGAGAAACTGCGCGGCATTCGGAGTGCACGCCATTCTTGTGGGGGAGAATTCCTGCAGTCCATACCTCCGGCGCGCAGTCCGGAATTCCATGGGTGCTGTCTTTGCTCTGCCGATCATTCATGTCCCCTCTCTCCGACAATCGCTCCTGCACCTGCGTGAGCGGTACAGCACACGCCTGATCGCAGCCGACGCACACACGCAGCATTCCCTCTATTCTGCCGACCTGCAAGGCAGTATCTGCATCATTCTTGGAAACGAAGATACGGGTATCAGCGCGGACGTTCTCTCACTGGAACCGGAGAGGATTACCATTCCGATGCAGAATAATACAGACTCGTTGAACGTGGCCAGTGCAAGCGCTGTGTTTCTCTCCGAGGCTGCGCGGCAGCGAGTTCACTCTCGGTGAACCAGAGACTTCCGCATTTCCATTCTGCCGATCACCCAAACAACCACCGACACGGCCACGCCAGGAAACATCGGCTCGATACCAAAGGGATACCGGTCGGAAGTCCCGAGCTGTTGAGACCAGCCGAGCAAAAGCCAGACGGTTGAGGTTAGCCAGCCGGAGAGCATTGCAACAAATCCGAATAAGGCGGAGATCCGCGTCCTACTGAAGTAGCTCGACACAAGAGGCACGAGCAATCCCGGCACGATCACGGTCCCGATCGTGTACCACAACTTGATGACCGACGGGATGTAGACTGAGAGTGCTATGGAAAGAACTGCCGTGAACAAGAGTCCAACGCGTGTATACGCCAGGATGCGCGACTCATCCGTCTGCTTCACCCGCCAGACGATATCTCTGCCTAATGTTGCAGCGGAAACAAACGCCAGCGTGTTCAGCGATGACATGATCGTTGCGAGCATGCCGATGTAGAACAGTCCCTTCGCCACCGGAGGGAGCGTCATCTCTGCAAGAAGAGGGTATGCCATCACCGGCTGAGCAAGTGTGGGCAATGCGGCCCTTGCATACAATCCCGCCGTGGCCGTCATGGCATCAAACAAGAACCAGAACCCGATCGATACGAGAATTCCTTTCTGTGCCACCTCCCCCGATTTCGCCGCATAGCAGCGTTGATGAAACGACGGATCGACCAGTGTCCAGAGTGCGATGAAAAACCAGACAACCACGAACTGAATGGAGTTGCCACCATTCCATGTGAGATGAAGTGCCGGAACGTTTTGCCGGATGAACTCCAGTCCGCCGAACTTTCCGTACGCGTACGGGAGAATGATCCCGAAGCCGATGAACATCAGGATGAACTCGAACACATCTGTTCTGACGTCGGACCGAAATCCCCCAAAGAACAGATATGCTGTCGTCGCCAGTGTTCCGATGAAAACGCAAGGAACAAGTCCCCAGCCCGTGAGGAGTTCGAGAAGCACACCGAGCATCAGGATGTACGGCGCGGGAGTCATCAGGAGAAATGTCAGAAATGCACCGAGGAGCGCTGTCTTCCGGTCGTATGCCTGGTGGAGTTTGTCGGGAATGGTAAGGAAGTTGGACGCGCGGATGCGCTTTGCCAGAAGGAACGCAAACAGGAAAGCAAAGAGATAGTACGGGACACCCTGCACAACCCAGTTGGAGATTCCGTAGAGGTAGGAAAATTCCCCCACGCCAAGAATGCCGCCATACCAGGTCGACACCAACGTCATGACAAAGACAGGAAGCGTCAGGGAACGGCCGGCAAGGAGGAACTCGGTTGTGTCCGAGTTTTTTTTCGTCGAGAGGAAACCAATGACGAGCACGGCAGCAAAGTAGCCGACGACGAGAATCAGGTCGATGGTGGCAAAAGTGACCATTGGTTACTTTGCCGTCCTCAGGTCACCGAAGGCGATCAAAAGCATGTTTCCCTTTTGCACGTGGATGCTAAAGGAAGACAGCCGAACGATGTTACTCACCCCGATCTCCCCTACTCTCATGGTCGCGTTGGTAAGCGGATACTGCAGCCCTCGCAGTGTAATCCCCGAGCATTGCCCGAATGGAATCAGACTGATTGTTGTGCCGACTTTTGCCCGGAACGCAGCCGCTCGTCCAACTGGACGGGCAGTCCATCCGTTTCCCACAAACTCCAGAGAGATGCGGGACGTGTAGTTCCAGATCACCGAAAGGTTTCCCAATGTGAAATCCAATCGTTTGCCTGTTGCAGCAATAATTGTTGCCTTCGCGATGCGTCGAGTGACCACAAAATCCAGCGCCTTTTCCAGGTCGGTGTTATCCTGCCGGGCCACATGCACAAGCAATGTTGTTCGGAAGAACCGTTTCGTGGAAGGCTTGATCGAGTCGAGATCACCAATGATCACATCGGGACGGATGCCGTACCGGCGTGCAATGTTTGCTCCGCCATCAGCAGCAACGATAACGTCTGCTTTCCGTGCCAATCGTTTTGCCAACGGGCGAGAGGGGGGCTCCCCATTACAGATGATCAACACATGTCCGGCCATAAGAAGTCTCTACCAGTGAATTGAGCGCCCTGAGAGTGTAGGTCGGCTTTCAAGCCGACAGCATAGGACGTCGAACTGAGGTTCGACCTACAACCGGATCGCAAGATTGAAGAACGCATTCCGCTCCGCGCCGACAAAGAACGATGCCCCTTCGCCATACGCGGCATACAAAGTATCGAACACATTGTTGACCTGTACCCTCGCTTCAACATCAATACCGTCTGTGACATTCCGGAATGTATACGCGCACCATGCATCGCTGACGAAGAAGGGATCGACAGTGTTCGCCTCGTCTTTGAAATTATCGGTGTGCTGCTTCCCGACGTAGCGGCCGCTCCATGAAAGCGCGAAGGTCTCGTTCCGATACGTCATGCGGATGTTCCCCAGAAAATCCGGGAAGCCCGCAATAGGGTTGTCCTTCAGACTGACTGCTGCGCCCGTTGTGTAATCCGAATGCCGTACGAACCTGTTTCGGCTGAGTGTCGCGTTGCCTGAGAGTTCCAGGTCGGGCAGAATCTTCGCTTTCACACTTGCCTCAATTCCAGTGTGACGCGTCCGATCGGCATTGCCGGTGATCGGCTGCCCGAACCTGTCCACCTGTCCACTCTTGACTATCTCATCGGTGAACTCCATCCAGTACAGG
>DASRUE010000206.1:0-13634 GCA_035687895.1 Bacteroidota bacterium
GGTGGGACTTCGTACATGTATCTCTCGAAAGTTCCTCTTGCGCAAATCGGTTTCCGAACTGATCTTGACACCACCTCGTATCCGGAGTTGAGTAAGGATTATCTCTATGCGGTGCCGATTGTGTTGACCCTTTGGCCGGCATTTCTCCTCGCACTGAGCAACTCGACGAAACGAGACAGTGACCTAAGCGAAAGCGGAGAGACGTATGAATAATGGAAATCGTTCTCTCGCCCTGGTTGCTGGCGAGTCCAGACGTTTCGCAGCGTTTCTCCTCAGCGAATTGAAGCCCAAGGGAAAAATCCTGACCCCATTCAATATCATTGCCGGGGTCATCCTTCTGGTAGCTGCAGTTCTGTTAACTATCCGTTTCACGAAAGGTCTTGCAGCGACAACAAACCTCTCACAGGATTTCCCGTGGGGCATCTGGATCGGATTCGATGTCATTACTGGAGTCGCCTTCGCCGGTGGAGCATACGTCGTGACGTTCATGGTCTATGTCATGCGTCTGGAGAAGTATCATCCGATTGTCCGAATGACCGTGCTGAACGGGTTCCTTGCGTACGTGTTCTATGCCGGCGCACTCTTGTTTGATCTCGGTCGTCCATGGAACGTTATCAACCCCATCATCGGGAATTCGTTCGGCGTCAGCTCCGTCATGTTCCTGGTTGCATGGCACTTTATGCTCTACATGATGACGGAGTTCATCGAGTTCTCACCAGCGATCGCGGAGTGGCTTGGGTGGAAGCGAGTCCGAAAGGTTCTCGGCTCACTGACACTCGGAGCGGTCATTCTCGGGATAACGCTCTCGACGCTGCATCAATCGGGACTCGGTGCGCTCTTCTTGATGGCAAAGAACAAAATTCATCCTCTCTGGTATTCGGAGTTCATACCGATTCTCTTCTTCGTCTCCAGCATCTTCGCCGGACTGTCGATGGTGATCTTTGAGGGAAGCATCAGTCAGCGAGTGTTCAAATCTCAGATCAGCCGCGGCCACAGGCTTGCCCATGATGACATCGTCATTGGGCTTGCGCGCGTGTGTGCCGGAACGATGTACATCTACTTCTTCTTGAAAGTGCTTGTCTTCGTTCACGGACAACAGTGGACGTATATCAATACACCACTGGGGTATTGGTTCCTCGTGGAGATCGTCGGCTTTGTGCTGATTCCCGTTCGGCTCTTTACGCAAGCGGTCCGGTTTGGCAATCTCTCGTTGATCCGCGTTGCCTCGGTGTTGACGTTGATTGGGATCGTTTTGAACCGACTCAATATTTCTGTCATCGCATACAAATGGTATGCACCTCAGCACTATGTCCCTTCTTGGATGGAAATCGAAATCACCCTGGCAGTGGTCGTGGCTGAGATCCTCGTTCTCCGATGGATTGTGAATAGGATGCCGATTCTCAGGGAGCCTCCACAGTGGGCGACGGACAGGAAGGGAACGAGAGAAGTTGAATTTGTAACACGAAAGGAAGGAGAAAAGCAATGGGCGACAACTATGTAGATTTGTTTGCCACCAAAGGCCTTGAGTACATCCTGGTCATCGGGTTCCTTATCACACTTGTGGTGTTCTGGAGGTTGCTGAACAGACAGGGACGGCCAGCAGCGACTAGACCGGCAAGACCATCAAGCGTCGAGTGGTTTACGCTCGTGGACAATCTCTATTACCATCAGGGCCACAGTTGGGCGCGGGTCGAGGATGGCGAGGTCGTGGCGGTGGGGATGGATGACTTTGCCCAGAAACTCCTTGGCAGGCCGGATGCACTCGAGTTGCCTCATGTGGGAAGTCGACTCGAGCAGGGCGCGAAAGGATGGACCTTCAGGATTGGCTCTATCTCTGTGAACCTCTTGTCGCCTGTGGATGGACAGGTATCCGCTGTGAATGAAGAAGTGCTGAAGTCGCCAGAGCTCATCACTACGGATCCTTATGGAAAAGGCTGGCTTCTGAAGGTGAAGGCTTCGAAGCTCAACAGAGACCGGAAGAATCTCCTGAGCGGGGAGTTGGCAAGTGCATGGATGGATCAGACCGTTGATGCGCTTCGGAGGAGGATGTCAGGTAATCTTGGCGTAGTGCTTCAAGACGGTGGTATGCCTGTGAGTGGATTTGTGAGGAATCTCTCCCCAGATAAGTGGGACGAGTTCGCCTCGGAATTTCTTCTCAGCGAATAGAACAACCTGGGATCTTCTCAACATCCAATTGGCGGAGGTGCTCAAACACACAAACCACTCATCACAATATGCGAAGGTGGCAAATGGCATTTCGATCAAGAATCTCTCGGCGAGACTTCCTGAGGTGGACCGGAGCTTCTGCTGCCCCAGTGGGCTTTGCCGAGAGCTTTCTGCCTCGGCTCGCCGAAGTTATGCAGGAAGCGGTAAAGGAGCGTTCATAGGAGTTGTTTTTCATTCCTGCAACAAAGTGAGAGATGATTTGCCAGGATTGAAAAAGGACAATTGTCTCTGAAATCAAAACACGCCCTATTCCGCTTGAATAGGGCGTGTTGCTTGGTCCCCATCTGGCATGAATTGTGAAATATTTCAACACGGTGGAGTCCGGCAACTCCCACAAGGATCCCATGCGACTCATGCGGACAATAGCATTCAGGCTGTTCCTATTGATCGTCTCCGTGCAGACGATCATTCTCTTCGCCCTGACCTATGCTGCTGTCCACATCCAGCAATCACACATCATGGAAAACGTGGTAATGGATGCCGTCCGGGCAAGCGACATTATCGCGCGTTCCACTCGCCACAGCATGCTGCTCAACCAGAAAGAGGACGTTCACAATATCATCGCCTCGGTTGGCGGCGAGCCAGGATTTGAGGGAATCCGCATCTACAACAAACAGGGTGTTGTGGTTTTTGGGACGGTACCTGACGAGATCCGCTCCAAGGTCGATCTGAACGCCGAAGCCTGTATCATTTGTCACCCGTCTGCCCGCCTCGGAAATATCTCCCCGTCCAGTGTGCAACTCACGCGAATCTTCGCCAAGTCGGATGAGAAGCGGGTACTCGGTCTTATCACTCCCATCCGTAACGAAGCGCAATGTTCGGATGCTGCGTGCCATGCGCATCCGCAATCCAAGACCATCTTGGGCGTCCTTGACGTGAAGATGTCGCTCACGCAGGTCGACAAGCAACTGGTGGCAAGTAGAGACAAACTGTTGCTGCTATCAATTGCCGCTGTCTTGCTTATCTCCATCGTCTCCGGTGGATTTATCTGGATAGTCATCAATAGACCTGTGAAGCGACTGATGGGTGGCATGAAAATGGTTTCGTCTGGTCGGCTCGATCAGAAGCTCGAGACATCGAATGACGAGCTGGGCGACCTCGCGGAAACATTCAATAGCATGACCGTTGATCTGGCGAAGGCCCGGGAAGAGATCACCGCCTGGTCCGCTACGCTCGAGCAAAAAGTGGAGGAGAAGACTGCAGATCTCGAGAAGGCCCATCAACAAATGGTGACGGTGGAGAAGATGGCCTCGCTCGGGAGTCTTGCAGCAACCGTTGCGCACGAGTTGAATAATCCGCTGGAAGGTATTCTGACGTTTGCTCGGCTTCTTATCAAGCGGATTAAGAAATCAGATCTGCCATCTTCGTTTGCTGATCCGATGCGTCAGGAGCTGACCTTGGTTGCCGATGAAGCGCAACGGTGCGGGAACGTTGTGAAGAACCTCCTGGTGTTTGCCTGGCAAAAGGGTGGATCCTTTCAGGACGTGAGCATGAAAACGGTCGTGGATCGATGCGCACTCTTGATGAACCATCATGCGCAGATGCACAACGTTGCTTTGCAGGCGTCATGTCCGGAAGATCTCATTGTCCGGTGCGATCCGAATCAAATCCAGCAAGCACTGATCGCCTTGATGGTCAATGCGATCGAAGCGATGGCGTCAACACCTGACCGCAGCGCAGGGGGGACACTGACGATTGAGGTCCGGAGGTCGGTGCAACAGGATGCCGTGCAGGTCATTGTCAAGGATACTGGAATCGGAATGAACGAAGAAACGCAAGCGCACATATTTGAGCCGTTCTTCACAACGAAATCAGAGGGCAAAGGAGTCGGCCTGGGGCTGGCTGTCGTCTACGGGATCGTCGAGCGGCATCACGGCCACATTGACGTAGAGTCGGTAGTGGGACGAGGGGCCACGTTTATTATGACACTCCCCGTCACGCAGCCGGCGGGTGCGGAAGAACGCTTACAATCGCTAAAGGAGTTGCGCCATGAATAAGCAAGAAGTGGGGATATTAGTTGTCGACGACGAGCTGATTGTACGGGAATCGCTCGGCAAGTGGTTTCGTGAAGACGGCTTCAGGGTCGATGTTGCAGAGAGCGCGGCAGCAGCACTCAGGAAGCTACAGAGCGACTGCTGGAACATCATGCTCGTGGATATCAAAATGCCCGGCATGGATGGGATCGAGCTCTTGCAGCGTGTGAAACAAATAAACAAGACGATCACCGTCATAATCATCACTGCGTTCGCGTCTGTTGACACGGCGGTCAAGGCTCTGAAGGACGGCGCATACGACTACATCACCAAACCGATCGACCCTGACTATCTCGATCACCTCGTTGAAAAGGCGCTTAAAGAGCAACAGTTGATCCTGGAGAACCAGCAGCTAAGGAATGCTGTGAGTGAGCTGAGTACCGGTGGCGATATTGTCGGCGAGTCTCCCGAGATGAAGAAGGTAACGGAGTTGATCGCTACCGTTGCGCCTGCTGACACCACTGTTATGATCCGGGGCGAGAGTGGAACAGGAAAGGAGCTCGTTGCCCGCGCCATTCACAATCAAAGCCCGAGGAAGTTCTTTCCCATAGTCACCGTGAACTGTGGGGCGATGACGGAGACGTTGTTGGAAAGCGAGTTGTTTGGACATGAACGAGGCGCTTTCACGGGGGCGCAATTCCGTCGGAAAGGGAAGGTGGAACTGGCGGATGGCGGCACACTCTTCCTCGACGAGGTTGGCAATGTAGACATGAAAACCCAAATGGACCTACTTCGTGTGATCGAGACGAAACAGTTTACGCGGGTGGGAGGCAGCGAGATTGTTCATTCCGACTTTCGAGTCATCTGTGCCACGAACAAAGACCTCGAGAAGGCGGTGAAGGTCGGAACATTCCGCGAAGATCTATTCTACAGGCTCAACGTATTCACCATCTGCCTCCCCCCGCTGCGAGGACGCAAGGGTGATGTGGCAAAGTTGGCCCATTTCTTCCTGGAAAAATACGCCCGTGCCATGAACAAGCCCACGGACGGGTTCACCCCGGAAGCGATGCTCGCGCTGAAGGCCCACGACTGGCCCGGCAACGTTCGAGAGCTCGAAAATGCGATTGAACGGGCGATGGTTGTGAGCAACGGACCCACGATTGAGAAAGAGCATCTTCCGCTGCAAATGATGGCGCACTCGACAGTGGAAGGTCGTAAGCTGGAGGACATTGAACACCAGTACATCATGCACGTGCTTGCGGAGACAGGATGGAACATCAGCCGGAGCGCCGCGATCCTGGACATCGACCGGGTCACGCTCTACCATAAGATCCAGAAGTACGGGCTAAAGCGGAACCAATGAACGCCATCGAGCTGCAACCGCTGGCCGATGCGGAAACGGATCTGCTCCAGGTGTTGGGTACGGCGTTGCAGGATACTTTTCATGTGCCAGTGTTGATTCGCACTGACTCGCTGCCTCTTGCTCAGTTCTATGATTTGGTGCGTGGCCAATACAACTCCACCGAAATACTGCACTTCATTGATGCTTCCCGCCGCTCTTCTCCACACGCCGACAATCCTCATCCACAGAAGAAGGTGAGTGTTGTCGCGATTACAGGCATGGATCTCTTCATGCCCATTCTCACGTATGTGTTTGGCGAAGCTGTACTCGGAGGAGATGTTGCTGTTGTTTCGTACCATCGCTTTCGCAATGAGCTCTACGGTCTACCCTCGAATCGGCGACTGCTGTTGGAGCGACTGTGCAAGGTGGCCATCCACGAACTTGGCCATACACTCGGCTTAGTACACTGTTCCTTCCAGCACTGCGTCATGCACGCAGCCTCATACGTGGAGGAACTAGACTTGAAAGGCCACGAGTTCTGCCCATACTGTCGTAGTTCCATTGGGAAGTCAACCAGTGCACGTCGGTGAGGAAGTTCCCCCCGAAACAGAAACCCGCGCTCACTACGACCCCAACCGATTGCTTTTGTAGGAAAGATTGCAGAGATTCGCTTCGGCATCTACTGCGAATCCCCTTCTGCCACCCTCTATGATCAACGCATCTGAAGCTCTTCACATCATCTTGGAGCATACGCAGTTGCTCGGCACAGAGAAAGTGCCGTTAGCGGATACTCTCGGCCGGACATGTGCCAAGAACATCTCCGCTGACGTCGATTTGCCGTCGTTCGATAACAGTGCAATGGATGGTTACGCACTTCTGTCGTCGGATGTCAAGGCAGCATCGCCAAACACACCGGTAACACTCGCTGTCGTTGGAGAGTCCAGCGCGGGGAATTCTTTCGACGGTGTCGTCGAACCTGGTGAATCAGTGCGAATAATGACGGGGGGAATGATCCCTCGCGGCGCCGACTCGGTTGTTCCCCTTGAATCCGTCCGCCTGCTGAGTGAGGACAAGATCGAGTGCGCGGAAGCCGGTCCGGTGGGGATGCACATTCGCGCCCGCGGAGAAGACATAAAGGAAGGAGAGATCGTTCTGCGTGAAGGGGAGGTAATTCGTCCTCCGCATATGGGAATCCTCGCGGCACTCGGTATTACAAAACTCCGGGTTGGACGCAGGCCGTTGGTGAATATTCTTTCCACGGGCGATGAATTGGTTGAGATCGACGAGAAGCCCGGGGAAGGACAAATCAGAAACAGCAGCGCTTCTGCCCTGGCTGGCTACATTGCGCTTGCCGGTGGTACGGCGCGTTTCCTTGGCATCGTTCCCGACCGGAAGCGTCGTATCAGAAAGAAAATCGAAGAAGCTCTTGACGCAGACATTGTGATTGTTACTGGGGGGGTGTCGGTGGGGAAGTATGATTTTGTCGCGGAGGCCCTTGCCGACCTTGAAGTCCACATTCTCTTTTCAAAAGTCAACATAAAGCCCGGGAGACCACTTGTATTCGGACGACGGAGGAAGACGTTGGTATTTGGTCTTCCCGGCAATCCGGTTTCCACGGGAGTAACGTTCCTCCAGTTCGTGCGACCTGCCATCCTGGCGATGCAGGGTCGTACCGATGTTCTTCCGGTCCGATACGCTGCCATTCTCCAAAGCGCCATTACGAAAACCGATGGGAAGCGACATTATCTTCGAGGAGTGGCGACCCCGCTCGAGGGTGTATTGCGTGTACGGACGACCGGTACACAGAGCTCGGGAGTGTTGAACTCGCTCGCTCGCGCCAATTGCCTCATCATCGTTCCCGAACAAGTCCGACAAGTAAATGAGGGAGAGACCGTGGATATCGAGTTTGTTCATCAGGATCCCTAGAAACTCATGAGAAACGTCTCCAATAAACCGCATACACTCCGCGTTGCAAAGGCGAGGGGTTCTGTTCACTGCTCGCCCGAGACGATTGCCGCAATCCAGGCGGGCAACGTCCCCAAGGCGGATCCACTTGGTGTTTCGAAAGTCGCGGGGATTCAGGCGGCGAAGAACACGAGCCTGCTGATTCCTTATTGCCATCAGGTACCTCTGGACTATGTCGGTATAGAAGTGGAAATAAAGGAAGCCTCTGTACATTTCTTCACGGAGGTCCGGGCGGTGTGGAAGACCGGTGTGGAGATGGAGGCACTCACTGCTGCGTCCGTAGCAGCGTTGACGCTGTACGATATGTTGAAACCTATTGATAACACTCTGGAGATTGCTTCCGTTCGGCTTATCGAGAAGAAAGGGGGGAAGTCCGATTTCAAGCAAGCGGACATGAGTGGGGTCCGGGCTGCGATATTGGTAATGTCTGACAAGGGTTCGAGCGGTGAACGGGACGATGTGTCGGGGAAGCTAATCAAGGTGCGACTTGAAGAGCTGGGACTGGCGGTTGTGGAGTATCTCTTGATTCCTGATGAGGAAGGCAGGATTCGCGGGGAGTTGGTCCGCCTCTGTGATGAAGCCCGCGTCGACCTTGTTATGACAACAGGCGGGACGGGTGTCAGCGCACGAGATGTTACGCCGGAGGCGACGCGTGAGATCCTTGATCGACTGCTTCCAGGAGTTCAGGAAGTTCTCCGCGCTCACGGGCAGGAACGAACCCGTCATGCGATGTTGTCGAGAGGAGTTGCAGGGTTACGTGGACAGAGTGTGGTTATCAACCTTCCGGGTTCACCGGTGGCAGTCCAGGAAGCGCTGGATATTCTCTTTCCGTGGGTGCTTCATTCCTTTCCCATGCTGAAAGGTGGAGGGCATTAAGGAGGTTCGATGCGAATGCGTCACCCCGGCAACCCTGATGACAACGACAATCAGAGGAATAAGGAAGTAGCTAAGTCCCATTTCTGCCTTCTTGAGGATGAGTGTCTTCCCCTGGTGCAGCGTTTGAGATTCCAAGACGCCGGGGAATTCGGTGTGAGAAAATCAGCGGGCGCGGTTTTGGACGTTCATGGTTGCGGGAATCCGATACCCGATCCTCTGGTTTGCAACGTGAACAATAAGCGAGTCCCCACCGACCTGTTCGACAACAGCGTTTCGCAGCTCCGACTCATCAACGAGTGAATCGAGAAACAATGTAAGGTTGAGGGTTTGATTGGCAGCGTAGATCTGCGTTTCGATAGTCCGTTGCCGGCGTGCGTTTTGTTGTGAAAGGGGAAGTGCCGCTGAAGGTTGTTGGCTGAGACCAATTGCCAGGCCGTTAAAGGTTTGCGCTGCTGCCGTCGATGTCTCGGCAGCGGCATATTTTTTGGACAGCGGCTTGAATTGACGCGACTCCCGTTTGTCCTGTTCTTCCGCAATGCGTTTTGTTTTTGATTCTGACGTGGATGGAAGGATGTTTCCGGAAACCCACTCAGTTCGATTAGCCGCGTCCATACTACCCTGCGCAACGGCGGCCAATTCGTTCTTCTCCGTTTCCGCACCGACAATGGCGAGATCAGACTTCTCTCTTTTTGCATACTCGTCATTTGCTTTTTTCCCTCCCTCTGCTGCTATGTTCCGACCTACTTTATCCATTACGTCGCTGCGTTTGTCGTTCTCGTCTGCCCCGCCAGCGGATCGCGTTTGAGATGGCTCGTCGTGGCGAACAACGTCCTTCGGCTGACCATCCTTTGCTTCTTCGCCTGTCATTTGCCCGCGGCCTTGAGATTCGGGAGTAGAAGTTGCAGGGGGCTGGTCGGACAGCAGGTCTTGATCTTGTCTCCGCGAGCCAAACCAGTCGGTATAGATTCCGACTCCAACCACTATGACGGTCATGGCCGCAAGACTAAGGATACGGGGCCAGGGAATGTCCCCTCTTGCCGGTACTTCAACACGTGCCTTGAGACGTTGCTTCAGTTCCTCGACCCCTGCGCGTCGAATTCCTGCTGCGAGTTGTTGCTCCCTCATTACGGCACGCTGACAGATCTCGCAAACACGTAGATGGTCTTCGAGGTCGTTCCTCTCAGTCTTCGGAACGTGCCCCAGCACGAAGCGTTCGACCAGTGATTCATCCTCGGTCCAATGGCTATGCCGATCAAGCATTTCTACTCACTCCTCATTTCCTCTATGAGTCCCTGCAGGGATTTCTTGCATTGATACTTCTTCGACTTCGCCGTCTCCGCGTTGGCAAAGCCGAGTTCCAGGGCGATCTGTTCCATCGAGTGCTCCTCCCAGTAGAATAACAGGAGGAGTTTCTTGCACGGTTCCCCCAAAAGGTCCAACGCCTTTCTCACGGTTGCCGTCTCCTCCTCCTCAATCATCACCTCGAGCGCTGTTGCGTCATTAGAAGGTGGTTCTTCCGTCTGGAATTCTTCAGCGACCTCCCGACGGAGGCGAGAGAGACGTCGGAGCCACATGTTTCTCACGGTCGCATATAGGAAGGTCCCGATCTTCGCCTCGTGTTTGTACCTACCGGTTCGAACTCTCTCCCACAAAACGATCAATGCATCCTGCAACAAATCCTCTGCATCGGCAACGTTGCCGCTATTGTGTTTCACAAAGGCCTCTATCGGAGCCCGGTTCGCATGGTATAAGAGTGCCAAAGCCTCCTCATCCCCTTTTCTGATGAGATCGAGTATTCGGGCATCGTCATTCAGAAAAAAAGGAGTTGCTCTCATTTACCTTTCAATGGTTAATGTCATTAACTGGCACAAGGTGAATGGCAAAAGATACGGAGAATTCCATAACAATCACAAAAGGAGAGTACCATGAAGTGCCATACCATAGCAGTTGGCGTGTTTATCTTCACTGCGTGCACCATTTCAATGCATGCCCAGGGAAAGGAGGGCTCGCAGGCGGGAGAGCGTACGTCTGTTGATCTGACGATTTATAATCAAAACCTCTCCCTTATCCGGGAAGAACGGCGTATCAACCTCGCAAGAGGGCTCAGCCGAGTGGTGATTCCGGAGATTCCTTCAACGATCGATGGGACATCGCTCCATTTTACCAGTCTCACCGACCCCTCGGGCGTGCGCGTTCTTGAGCAGAACTATCAATATGACCTTGTGCACCAGGCAAAGTTGCTTGAGAAGTACATCGGCCGACAGGTGGAGTTTGTCCGGTATGACCCTGAGACAAAGAAGGAGTATTCAGTCTTTGGGCGACTTCTTTCCACTGGGTACACCACCCAACCGAATTATGGCGGCGCAGGTATGAACTATATCGGTATCGGCGGAATGGTGGCCGAAGTGGAAGGGAAGATCGAACTCAACCCCGCCGGCCGTCTGGTTCTTCCGAGCCTTCCCGAAGGTTTGATTCTGAAGCCGCAACTGGAGTGGCTGGTGAACACCGCGCGCGAAGGTCAGCACAAAACAGAAATCAGCTATCTCGCAGGCCAGCTCTCCTGGAACTGCAATTATGTTGCCTTGCTTGACGACAGCGACACAAAGATGGATCTGACGGGCTGGGTAACAGTATCAAACAACTCGGGGACATCGTTCCGCAACGCAGGCCTGAAACTCGTCGCCGGCGATGTGAACGTGGTTAGAAACCAACTTGCCGGAGCCATGATGGCGAAGAGCGAAGCGATGGATGCATCCGCACCTCAATTCCAACAGACGGAACTGTTCGAATACAAACTCTACTCGATGCAGCGGCGGACTGACCTTCACAACAATGAGACAAAGCAGATCGAACTTACGTCGGCCCGTGGGGTGGCGTCGAAAAAGGTGTTCATCTATGACGGCCTTGCCGATCAGTGGCGGTCGTGGTACAACAACTACTCGTATCGTTCTCAAGGAAGCTTTGGACAACAATCCAACCCAAAGGTGGGTGTGTTTGTTCTTCTGAGGAATGATGAGAAGTCCGGGTTGGGTATGCCGTTGCCCAAAGGCAAGGTCCGGGTCTACAAGAGGGACAACGATGGGAAGGAACAGTTTGTGGGAGAAGATGAGATTGATCATACCGCAAAGAACGAAGAGGTTCGTCTCTATCTTGGCAACGCTTTTGACATCGTGGGAGAGAGGGTGCAAAAGGACTTCCGGTCGTTTGCCTCCGGGCGTATTGTAGAGGAGACCATCGAAATCAAGGTGCGGAACCACAAAGAAGAGAGCGTGCAGGTTCAGGTGTATGAGCATCCATGGCGCTGGAGTCAGTGGGACATTGTGAAGAGCAGCACCGACTGGGAGAAGGTAGACCAAGCGACGCTCCGGTTCCCATTAAAACTCGCAAAGGATCAGGAGAAGACGATTAGTTACACGATACGATATTCGTGGTAGATGACAATTCACACATTCTATTAACTTTGGAGGAGGCTGTCATGAAATCAACGCTGCTGGTGGTTGTGCTGGGATTTCTCGCGATGAGTTCGTCAGGCTTCGCGATGTCTTTCCCGAAGGACGAGGCATCGATTACGCTGAGCGGGCGCATCAGTTATCCCTACATCTCACACTGCGGAGGGACCGCGTACCTGACCCTTTCGCTGGCGACATCGGATCGCCGAATGATCCACCGCGCACCCATGAACATCTCCGTTGTGCTGGATCGAAGCGGCTCCATGGGTGACGAAGGAAAAATCGAACATGCCAAGTCGGCCTTGTATGCGCTGATCGATCAGCTGCAGAGTGAGGATATCCTCTCCATTGTCATCTATGATGATGACGTTGAAGTTCTGCGGGATGCACACCGCGTCGGCACTCAGAGAGAGGAACTCCGACGACTCGTGGGAACTGTGTATCCCCGCGGAAGTACAAATCTCGGGGGTGGAATGATGGAAGGACTGCGTCAGGTGGAGCGGAACGTGAGTCGGGAATACGTTAACCGCGTGATCCTTCTTTCGGACGGGTTGGCAAATCGGGGCATCACCGATCCCGGCCAGTTAAGTGCAATCGCCCGCAGGTACCGTGGCAAGTCTATTTCACTCACGACCATGGGTGTTGGACTTGCATACAACGAGAATCTGATGGTCAGCCTTTCGGAAAGTGGTGGTGGCAACTACTATTTCATTGAAAGTTCGCACGGCCTGGCGGCAATGATGCAAAAGGAACTTCAGATGCTTTCCTCCGTACTCGCCCAGAATGCGTCCATCGAACTGACGTTGGGACGGGGAGTGACAGTGACAGATGTAATTGGGGCTGAATTCAGAACGATGGGGGACAAGGTTTTGATTCCTGTTGGCGACCTGTACGCGAGCGAATGCAGGGAGCTTACGGTGACTGTTCAAGTGCCTGAAGGTTCCGGCTCGCTTGTCGTTGCAAGAGGTTCGCTGAAATTCGAGACTGGAGACGTTCGTATTGGACGCGTCAGTCCATTTGCCGTGAAGGTTCAGTACAGCACGGATGTTGCAGTAATCGAGAAGAACCGGGATTGGGATACACAGGCGAAGGCGGATGTGGCTGTCTCAACCCGCAAGGTAGAGGATGTCCTCAAGGCTATCGATGAGGGAAGGGAAGAAGATGCGGCAAGACAACTGGGCGACGCTCGAGCAAGCCTTGAGGCTTCCCCCGCGGCATCGATGGCGGGTGCTGCGGCATCCGAGGTGATGCGGGAACAGAAGGAAAGACTGAACTCCTACAACAGTCTGCTGAAGGATTCAAGCAATGCCGCACGCGCAAAGAAGGCGATCCAATATGACAACTACAGAACCCAGAAGAAGAGATGAAGTGTGACCAACGCCAGGAAAGAACGGTCTCGTTCACAGTGGACGGGGCCGTTTACTTTCCTACTTTCTGATATTGAAGGGAATACTGACCCATGTGGTCACGGGTCCGGATGACATCACCCCGGGGGAGTATTCTGATTTCATGACCGCTTCGATGATCGAGTTGTTGACAAGCGGATTGCTGCTCTTGACGATCTTCGCTTGCAACGGTTTCCCATCAGGGCCGATTTGCACGTGCACAACAACCTGGGCCGATTTGTTTGTCGTGAACGCACGTTCGGGAATCAATGGCTTTTCAAGCTTCAGGATTTGTGGATCTTTTCGCACAGCAACAAATGCTTCCATCGGCAGAATCACTTCCGGAAGAGGCTCATTCACTGCTGGTGAGACCGGATTCTTCTGCTCTGTTGTGGCATCTACCTTCACCGGAGTCTTC
>DASRUE010000207.1:0-13330 GCA_035687895.1 Bacteroidota bacterium
CCAACTCAGCTATTAGGTATGCAAGAAAAAAGTAATCGAGAGGTGTGGGGGCAACCAGGAACTGTCGCTTCACCAGCATGGTGGCAAGCCAGAGAACGGCAATTATGCCCAGTGCAAGTGAGTTGACCGCGATGGAGAAGAAGTTCGAAGCAAGAAACAGATAGACAAAAAGGAAGAATGCCCGCTGCAGTAATACAGGGCCTTGGCCGGCTGCGGCATTGACTGAAGTCGCAGGTATCGTTTTTTCAGCCATGATCAAACTCTGAACTGGAGTTCATACAGCTTCTTGTAGAGCCCCTTCGAGTTCAGCAGAAGGTCCGTGTGTTTCCCCACTTCCACAATACGGCCCGCTTCAATCACAAAAATCCTGTCTGCGTGCTGAACAGTGGAGAGGCGGTGGGCGATGACAATGGAGGTCCTCCCTGCCATCAGATTCTCGATGGCTTCCTGCACAAGGATCTCCGATTCGGTGTCCAGGGCAGATGTTGCTTCATCCAAAATGAGAATCGGTGGGTTCTTCAGAATGGCACGCGCAAGGGCGAGCCGCTGACGCTCACCACCAGAAATCTTTACTCCCCGCTCACCAATGACGGATTCATATCCTTTCGGCATATCCTCAATGAAACGATGAGCATTGGCAGCCTTCGCCGCGGCAACAATCCGTTCGGTCGGACAGTCGTCCAAACCGTAGGCGATGTTATTCCGAACCGTGTCGTTGAAGAGAATGGTTTCCTGCGTGACGATACCGATCTTGTCGCGGAGCGACTTCAGGTCGGCGCTGCGCAAGTCTATGCCGTCGAGTTCAATGCTGCCGGATGTGGGATCGTAGAACCGTGGCACGAGATCGACGAGTGTTGATTTGCCGCTCCCGCTCGGGCCCACGATCGCGACCACTTCGCCCTTGTTGATCGTCAGGTTGATATCGGCGAGGACAATATCGCCGGCGTTATAATGGAACGAAACGTTTTTGAATTCGATGGACGAGCGGAAATCGTATAGCTTTACCGGATTGGCGGCGTTTCTGATGTTCGGTTCCGTATCGAGAATCTCAAACACGCGGCGACCCGATGCCGTCGCTTCCTGAATCCTATTGTTCACCCCGCTCAGTTCCTTGATCGGCGGCATCAGTTGAAAGATGGCAAACAGAAAGCCAAGAAACTCGCTTGCCTTCATCGCTTCCTGCTCCAGCACCATCATCCCACCGTACCAAATGATCGCACCTCCGGCGAGTGCGCTGAGAAATTCCGTCGTCGGCGAGGCAAGATTGCGCACACGTGTGATTTTGAGAATCGTCCTGAAGTATGAAGTGTTCTCCCGTTCAAACTTTTTGTTCTCAAATTCCTCCATACCGAAGGCTTTCACCACCTTGACCCCCGAAATCGTCTCGTGCAGCACGGACGTGACATCGGCGATTTTTTCCTGCGCCAGGCCCGACTCCTTGTGCACCCGACGCCCAACGAGTGCAATCACTAACAGCACAAGCGGAAAAACGATGAATGCGATCAGCGTCAGCTTCCAACTGATCATGATGGTAATGGTGAGATAAACGATGATGAGTAACGGCTCGCGGATCAAGGTTTGAAAGGTGGCGGAAATGCCCGTGTTGATCATCGGGACGTCGTTCATGATCCGTGAGATCAAATTTCCGGTCCGCTCGTTGGTGAAATACCCGAGCGGGAGTTCGTGGATGTGGCGATACAGGGCATTCCGCAGATCTTTCGTCAAGCCCTGTTCAACATAGATCATCAAATTCGATTGAAGATAGCCGAAGAGGTTCTTGATCAGGAACGCACACACGATGGCGACGCAGACATTGAACAGCGTGTCCTGCACTAGTTCGCGAAACACGAGATGCTGGAACCACAGCGTGAATGCCTCTTTGATCTCATTCGCCCAAAGGGGGAGAAACGCGGAGGGCTCCGGTGCTTGTGGAATCAACCCTCCACCGCCAAACAATGTTTCCAGCAACGGGATCGTCAGGTAGATCGACACACCGCTGAAGACCGAGTAAATAATCGAACAGAGGATGGAGAAGGCAAGCTGCTTTCGGTACGGAAGGATAAAGCGAAGGACACGCGTGTAAATGGTCATTGCTTGTGCTTCAGTCTGTTGAGCTCGGCATTTGTAATTGGCGGGAGTGTTCCCTGCCCTTCTCTCTGACGATACCTGTATTCCCACAACTTCGCATAGAGCAGCATTGTGTAGGTTGCATCAAGGAGAGCAAGAACAAATCCATGGAAGCCATCCTTGTATCCCTGCTTCGAGATGAACATTCGGAGGAAATGGGAGAGCGGATTTAGAATGAGATTTCTCCACGTCGCCGTTGCATCGGGATTGTCTTTGAGCTTGTTTGAGACATGCAGGGATGTGTATTCGTTCATCTTCTCCACATACGAATAAATGGTCTCGTATGTGTGATGGTAGAGGTATCCCTTCAATCTGCCCCGCTTCCCCTGCGTGTTGAACCCGCCGTGAATTTCCTGATGCTCGGGATAGTAGTTGTCCCTCCGGAAAAAACGGAATTGGTAGTCTGGAAACCACCCGCCATGTTCAATCCACTTCCCAAATGCGGACGGCTTGCGGATGAATTCGTACCCCGCCATGTCCCCGGGGTTCGCCAGGACAGCTTTCACTTCAGCTGCCAGCTCTTCCGACATCTCTTCGTCGGCATCGATCACAAAAATCCAGTCCCCGCTTGAGTAGTTAATCCCGCGCTCAACTTGTCGGCTGGTGCCGGGATACTCGTGCTGATACACCTTCTCAGTGAATCGCCTCGCAAGCTCAACCGTCCTGTCCTGGCTGAACGAATCAACCACCACAATCTCGTTTGCCCATCGGACACTGTTGAGACAGCGCTCGATGTTTTTCTCCTCGTTCAAAGTGACAAGCACAACGGTGAGCGTTTGCATCGCTCACTTCACGACGAGGTTAACGAGTTTATTCTTCACCACGATCGCCTTAATCAGTCTCTTGCCATCAATATGCTTCTTGACGCTTTCATCGGCAAGCGAGAGAGCCTCAAGTTCATGGTCGGGCGTATTCATGGCAACCCCGATCCTGGAGCGGATCTTGCCATTCACCTGGATTACGATTTCGACTGTTGCCTGCTGGAGCTTCAGTTCGTCAAAGGAAGGCCACGGTTCGTAGGCAAGAGTTGTTGTGTGGCCGAGCTTTTCCCAGAGTTCTTCGGCCAGGTGCGGAGCAAACGGAGAGAGGACGAGCACAAAGGGATCCAACAACTGCCGGGGCCGGGTGTCAGATTTCATCACTTCATTCACGAAGATCATCATTTGCGAGATGGCAGTATTGAACCGGAGAGCTTCGATATCCTCACCCACTTTCTTGACGGTTGAGTGGTACGCACGCTCAAGTTCGGAGGAGACTGGAATATCTTTCACCTCCGAATTCAGTTTGCCCTCATCATCCACGTAGAGCCGCCAAACACGGCTGAGAAACCTAAACACACCCTCCACCCCACGGGTGCTCCACGGCTTCATCTCTTCCAACGGACCCATAAACATCTCAAACAGCCGCATTGCATCTGCACCGTACTGGCCAACTACTTCATCCGGGTTAACGACGTTACCTCGCGACTTGGACATCTTGCGGGAGTCTTCGCCAAGAATTGTTCCCTGATGGCGTAGTTTCTTGAATGGCTCCTTCGTGGAGACATATCCCACGTCGTACAGTACCTTGTGCCAGAACCGGGCATACATAAGATGCAGCACGGCATGTTCTGCCCCTCCGACATACAGGTCGATGGGCATCCAGTAATGTTCCTTCTCCCTCGAACAAAACTCGCGGTCGTTCTTCGGGTCGAGATAGCGGAGATAGTACCAGCAGGATCCCGCCCATTGCGGCATGGTGTTCGTTTCTCGACGGCCTCGCATGCCCGTCTCTTTGTCGACGACATTCACCCAGTCGGTTGCTAGTGCGAGAGGTGATTCAGTCGTCCCGCTCGGCTGAAACTTCTTCAGGTCAGGCAGGAGCAACGGGAGTTCATCTTCACGGAGCGCTTTCATCGTCCCATCTTCCAAATGGATGATCGGAATCGGCTCGCCCCAGTAGCGCTGCCGTGAAAAGAGCCAGTCGCGGAGTTTGTAGTTCACTCTGTGCTGACCGATCCCTTGCGCCTCCAGCCATTGGATGGTTTTTTTCTTTGCATCCTCAACGCCCAGCCCGTTAAGGAAACCGCTGTTGATCGCCACGCCGTCTTCCGTATACGCCTTGCCGTTGAAATCGGGCGGGGGTTGCACCGTGCGAATAATTGGCAGGCCGAACTTCTCTGCAAACTCCCAATCCCTCTCATCCTGACCCGGGACAGCCATGATCGCTCCAGTACCATAGCCCATCAACACGTAGTCAGCAATCCAGATCGGGATCTCCTTGTGGGTCGCCGGGTTGATCGCATAAGCACCGGTGAAGATTCCAGTCTTGTCCTTGTCAAGACCACGATCCATTTCACTCTTGAGTAAGGTCTGCTTCTGATACTCTTGAACTTCTCCCCTTTTCACTTTGGACACGATCACGTCAACGAGAGGATTCTCGGGCGCCAACACCATATACGTTGCCCCAAAGATCGTGTCCGGGCGAGTCGTAAACACTCGCACAGACTCAGAACGCCCTTGAATCGGGAAAACTATTTCCGCTCCATCCGAACGCCCGATCCAGTTCTTTTGCTGGTCCATGGTTGATTGCGGCCAGTCCAGATCCTGAGCGTCTTCCAGCAATCGCTCTGCATACGCAGTTATCCTCATCATCCATTGACGCATAGGGCGGCGCTCGACGGTGTAACCCTTCTCCGTCCATTCGGTCACTTCTTCATTCGCCAGGACAGTCCCCAGTGCTTCGCACCAGTTTACCGGAATCTCAGCAATGTACGCGAGGCGATGTTGGGCAAGGAAATCCTGCCTTTCTTTTGAACTCCGTCGAGTCCAATCTTCAGCCGTAAAGGGTGGGTTAATATCCAACTCAGCAGTTCCTTGCCGCTGGAGTTCATCCTCAAGCGTCGAAATCGACCTGGCTTTGTTCATGCGGCGGTCAAACCAGGAATTGTAGATCTTAAGAAATATCCATTGAGTCCACCGATAGTACTTGGGGTCTGTTGTATCGATCTCTCGGCCCCAATCATAGCTGAGACCCAGCATTTTGATCTGACGCCGAAAGGTGGAAATGTTCTGTTCGGTCGTGATCCGGGGGTGAATATTGGTTTGCATGGCATATCGCTCGGCAGGGAGGCCGAATGCATCCCAACCGATCGGGTGGAGTACGTTGTACCCCTTCATCCGGCGATGGCGGCAGAGAATATCGGTTGCTGTGTAGCCTTCCGGATGACCCACATGCAGTCCTGCCCCGGAGGGATACGGATACATATCGAGGATGAAAGTTTTTGACTTTGTAGTCGAGGCGCTGGTCTGGAACGTCTTGTGATCGTCCCAGTACCGCTGCCATTTGGACTCTATTTGAAGAAAAGGATACGCCATGGCTATATTGAAGGAGCCTCCGGATTCCGGAGGGCGCTCCGGTCCTTGTGGTTGACGTACAACATGGCTGTGGTAATACTCCCAAGTCGCATGCGTTGCCTGATCTCGTCCGCTGATGCTCCTGCATCGGCAAGCCTGACGGCGGCGGTGTGGCGGAGTGAAAACGGTGTCACACGGCGAAGCTTCCCTTGTTTGATTCCCGCGCGTTCCAGGTAGCAATTGACTCTGTTACGGATCCCTCGAGTTGTCATGCGCTCACCGCTCGTCCGGTTGCCCGCACTCAACGCAAGCGGTTCGGAATTGGAGGCAAAGCTTCTGAGGCCAAGGTACTCATCAATTGCACGCTTTGTAATTTCCGATAGTTCAACCACTTCATCCTTAGTCCGTCGACCTTTTCCTTGAACATGAAGGACGGGTGTATTGCCGCGCATCTGAATGTCTCCTACATCCGCCCGAATGATTTCGATTTCTGAAAGGGCCGCATCCAACATCAGACGAATAATCATGTAATCCCTCCTGCCTCGGACATCGGTCCTGCTGATTGAGTTCACGAGACATTCCACGTCCTGAGGAGAAAGGGTTTCCCTGGAGTGTGCAATGGGACGCTTGTTCCCGTCTACATAGCGGGCAGGATTGATCTCGATGACCTCCTTGGCGGTGAGGTATTCACAAAGCCGGCGGAGTGCGGTTAAGTAGGTCGAAACGGACATCTCTGAGAGTCTCTTTGTTTCGGATAGGTACCTCTTATACCTTTGCACGTCACCAACCTGAAACGTGAATCTGCCATCGAAATGACACCAACGCACAAACTCTCGCAATGCTCGCTGATATGTGCCGCGTGTCTCTGGGCGCTTATCTTGAAGGCTCTGGATGAACTGGTCGCTTAGGAAGGCAAGATCCTGATGAGTCAGTTCTACAGTCTCAAAAGAGGAATCGGTCATGAAACGCTTTAGACAGGAACATGGACGGTAAATCCGTTGGTGCAATAACAGAATCTACCGAATTCACGTTTCACAAGCAACAGAATGGGGATTGGTGAAGGGAAACGTCAGATAAGAACGGGACACGTCAGATAAGAACCGCTCAAGAAACCCTGACGACCATCATGGTAATGTCATCTGATTGGGGAGCCCCTTTGGTGTGCTTCAGGATATCCTTGTGAATCGCCTCGGTGATTTCCTGGGCGCTCCGGTTGACATTAGCTCGGATGAGAGCCTCGAGACGTTCTTCCCCATACTCAGCGGATTCCTTGCTCATTGCTTCACTGACACCATCCGTAAACAAGACAATCATATCTCCTGCACGGAGCGGAATGGTGGCTTCCTCATAGTGAGCAATCGTCCGGATAACGCCAAGGATCATCCCACCTGTTTCCAGACGCTCGATAGTCCCGTCCTCGTGGAGAAGATAGGGGTAGTTGTGGCCGGCGTTGACATATGTCAGAGTCATAGCATTGTGGTCGATGAACCCCCAAAAAAAAGTCACAAACTTGTTTCCACCGGTGTTTTCACACATCAAATCATTCACTCTACCAGTGAGCTCGCCAAGAGTGAGATCCAGCGGAACAAGGGCGCGAATGGTAGCCTGGAGGTTGGCCATCAAGAGTGCGGCGGGGGTTCCCTTCCCTGACACATCACCGATGGCAATCACATGCCTTGCATCGCCCACCCGGAGCACGTCGTAATAATCTCCGCCCACTTGTTTGGATGAGATGTTCGCCGCTGCCACCTGGAACCCCGGGATGTTCGGGATAACACTTGGCAACAAGCCTTTCTGAATCTCCCTTGCGATCAGGAGTTCGTCTTCCATTTTCTGTTTTTCGATTGCCTCCAGGAAGAGGCGAGCATTCTCCAATGCGATGATGGCAATGTTCGCAAGTGACACAAGGAACTCCAGGTCTGCCTCGCTAAACTCTTCTCTGTTAAGCTTTTCACCAAGAAAGATTATCCCTTTTGTTTCACCTTGAAGTTGCATCGGGACGAGCACCCTGAGCCCCATCCCCACCAGTGCTTCTCTTGGATCCGTTGCACGTCTCAGAACAATGTCTGAAACACGAACCGGGGCTTTGACCGTCGCGAGCTGCACAAGCAATTCACTCTGAGGAGCATGCCCATCGATTCGCGACGCCACAACTTTCATGTCCGAACCCTCTTTCAGGCAGATGAGGTAGCGATTAATCCCGACCTGGCCAAGGAGAGACAAGACCAGCAAACGGACAACCTTATCAGGATCAAGGAGCGCACCGAGCTCTTTCCCGACCTCAAACAACGTATTCAGCTCCTGGATTTTCCGGTCCAGTTTCCTATTCACTTGCTGAATCTCGGCAATGGTGCGACTCTTCTCGACTGCGGTGGCCGAAATGTTCGCCAAGGATCGGAGATATGTTTGTTCAATTGATTTCAATTTTTTCCTGGAGAACCGCTCACCAAAACCCAGGAGGCCAATCGGTTTGTCGGCGATAAGCATCGGCAGGAGGATCCGCACCCCCTGGTTCCTAAAGAATTTCACCCATGGGTGCCTTGACGCGTCGACTTTGTCCACGTAGAACAAGCTGCCAGGAATCGCGCGTATGGCCAATTCAGTACCAACCAGACTTCCTGGAAACCCTTTGGCCATCTCCACAGAAAACCTTCCCTTTCCCTTTCCAAGCATCACCATTCCCTTGGTAGAGAGAATCTTTCCCATGATCGTGAGAAGGATGTGGCTGAGAATGAAGTGGGGATCGAGCGATGAGTTGATCACCTTACTAAACTCAAAGAGCGCAGAATGCTCAAAATGGCTCTCATAAGACCCGGCGGGCGTAGGAGTCGAGGGACGGCGAGGGCTCATGGGCAAAAGAGGAGGATTTACCGGGGTAGATACTTCACAAGGCGAACTTCATTCGTCTGACCGGGCCGAATGTTATACTCGATCTTGTCCATCAGTGTCTTCATCAGGTAAACACCCAATCCTCCCTTCCGGTAGTGGGAGAGGTACTCTTTCATGTCCGGCGCTTGCACATCGGCCGGGTTGAAATTCTTTCCGTTATCATGGATCACTACTTCAAATGCGAGCTCAGCCGGTTTGACCGTGATCGAGATTTTCTTACCCGGGTCAAATTGATATGCGTGCTTGATGATATTGGTACAGGCCTCGTCCACTGCGAGGGCGATCTTGCTTACCTCCTCATCTGAGAACCCGAATTCCCTAGCAGCAGCCGAAATAAACTCGCGCACTGCAATCAAGCGCTCGGTACGACTTTCAATATGGATGGTCTTCGGCTTCACGAACGCTGTTGACTATCTCCCCTTTTCAAAGAATTTCCTGACAGCTTCGCCTTCATCCTTGAAGATTTCGTAAAGAAGCGGAAAGCCCAGGAGGTCGAACACGTTATAGACCTTGGGAGACATGTTCGTCAACTTAATATCGCCCGCATTCTTCCGGACGTCCTCAATGTACGCCATGAAGACGCCAAGACCGGCGCTGCTAATGTAGGAGAGGTCTTTGCAATTCACCACAATTCGATATCGCTGGCTCGTCAGAAGCTGGGTGAATGCCTCCTCCAGTTTCGGTGCGGTGTGCGCATCCAGGTATCCCTTGAGCTCAAGGACGCTGACATTGTTTGTCTCCCGCTGGGCTATCTTGAATTCGCTCATCTGAAACTCCTCTGGTTGCGAAACTTCTTTCAGTTCTCTTGACCTTTACCACACCACTTCAGAACGACCAGTGTAAGGTCATCGTGGTTTGCCTGATGCTCCGTAAACGTCCTCACTGATTCCAAAACTTCATGTTTGATTTCTGAGGCATGTTTCTTACGAACCGCGACCGTTGCGTCCAGCAACCTCTCGTAGCCGAATTCGTCCTCGCCTCTCCGGGCTTCCGTAACGCCGTCTGTATAGAACATACAGATATCACCCGGGCGAAGTTGCACGGTATGTTCTTCAATGGATTGGGAAAACACCTCGCCATTACTCAATCCCAAACCCATTCCAGCAGGGCGAATATAACCAATGTGGTTGTCGGATACCAGCAGCATCGGACAATGTCCTGCGCGTGACAGCATCAGTTCGCCTGTCGTTGTATCCAAGACCGCATAGATGATACTGATGAATGAGCGCTTGTCGATGGAACTGGAAAGCGCTTCATGCGCTTTCATCATGAATTCCTTGGGCGAAGGATACATCCTGCTCAGAGCCTGGAATATGCCCTTCACCTCGGACATGTAGAAAGCCGCGGAGACTCCTTTACCTGAAACGTCGCCGACAATAATCCCCAGCCTTCGCTCATCAAGGCGAACAAAATCGTAGTAATCTCCACCTACTTCAAACGCGGGTGTGGAGATCGCATCGATCTGCAGGGTAAGATACTGAGGTAAAGACTGTGGCAGGAGCCGCTTCTGCATGTCCTGGGCGAGCATCATCTCTCTTGTCAGCCTCTCACGCTCGAGTGATGTTTTGATCAGGCGTGAATTCTCAATCGCGATGGTTGCCTGGTCTGCAAACGCGGAAATTACGTCCACGTCATCCTGGAAAAAGGAATGATCCGTATCCTTCGTTGCATAGAGGATACCAACCAATCCGGAATGGGATACAAGCGGAACCACGACAAGCGAACCGATGGAGACCTTCTCTTTTTTCTCCCTCTTGAAACGCTTGTCATGGTACACATCGTCAACAACAATGGCGCGGCGTTCCTGTAGCACCTCGTCGCGTACGGTGTGCTCACCTGCCGGAAGCAATGCGTCTACCTCCGCCCGGGTAATGTTCTTCATCCCTACAAGCTGGATGTGGTACTGTCCTGCGATCACGTGCGAGGACCCTGGAAGGTCGGCCTGGCGATGGATTTCCTCGGGGGGATGAATGATCTCCAGCCAGCAACTCTTCGCTTCACACACCTGCAGCGTCATCGTCGTGACCGTATCGACCAGTTCGCCGAAATCGAAGACTTGCGTTATCAGCTTACTCAGGTTGTGCAGCGAGGAGACCTCTGATGTCTTACGGTCAAAGGCCTCGGCCGTTGGGAGATGGAACAACGTGCTGACGAAAGCCATTCCAAAGTAGATGTTGCCAAACACGCATACCAGAGAAACAAATTCCGACAATGGATAGGAATAGTAAAGCAGCGACTTGTTAACAACCCCGGTTTGCAGAATGATATTAAGAACAATAAACGCTCCGAACAGGAAAAAGCCGTACACAAGGCTGAAGATCTTCTCCCGTTTGGTGAGATAGACGATCCATGAAAGCCGGAACGAGTTTACAATCGCAAACGTCACCGCCAGACCAAACAGAATACTGACGATGACCTCTTTTTCCAATGGCTTCAAGCCTATGGTGGCCCCGGATGTGACGACCAGGAGCACAGTGAAGATCAAGAAGTTCCGTTGTGTCCCCTTTTTCCTCTTGTACATTGTGAGGTCACGAACCAGCCGGAAGACGAGAATGGCGAAGACACCGAAGAGAATACTGATGAATGAGGCGAGGAACAGAGTGTCATAGCCGAGAGGAATGAGCGAATAGTTCTTTGAGTCGAAGCCATCCTGCGCCACGAAAGTCACGACAAGCCCGACGAGGAGCATCAGCACCGACGCGATCAGCAAGAGGCCGAGCTTCTTGACCGCATTTTGATCGCGCTGCGGCTTCAGCAACTCAAAGAAGAAAAACACAAGCACCGTTGCACCGATGATCAGCAGGTTGCGGATCACCCACAGGCCACTGATATCGAGCTCCACGTTCTTCTGGATCACGTCCATTGTGAACACAATAAGAACGAGAATCGATGCACCACCGAGAGAGAGTATCCGCCGCAGTTTCATTGTACCGTGTTTATTCTGATGGGCGGTCCCACCGTGAGCAACGACGAGAACCTGTACCACTCATGCGTGATTTCCTTTGATCTCACGTTGCATGTGCGATACTACCTGTTTGTTCTTCGGCAATCATGGTGAAAAGTTACACCGATGAGATGCCCCAAACGGGGCAACTGTCCGGGGGACGAGGTGTGCGACTCAAACAGACAATTGCGCTATAAAGCGGTCGGCATCGCGCGCCGCACTTGATGTGGGGTAGCTCTTCTTCAGCTTCTTGTACAGGTCGAGGGCTTTCTCCTTCTCGCCCGCCAGGGCATAATTGGCGGCCGCATGATTCAGGTTATCCGCCGCATGTACATCCTTCCCATACTTGCTGGCAGCCTTCTCGAAGTAGTCTGCTGCTTCCTTGTATTCTCGCTTTGCTTCATAGCAGGCCGCAATCCCTGAGAGCCTCGAAACTTCCAAGACTTGATTACTCGTGCTGAAATCCTCGAAGGCTTCAAGTGCTTCATCGTACTTCCCCGTTAGGAAGTAGGCGTTGGCAAGATAGAATCGCGCCATATTGCCACCCTCGGTGCCGCCATAGTTTTCGACAATGGCCCTGAGCCCGGGGATGTTCCGTTCTGGCACACCGTCGATCGCAATTTGATACTGGCCATTGTCGTACATCTGGTAAACTCGTCCGAGGTCAGTCATCGCTCTCTCGTTGTCCGCGTTCTTGTTCTTCACATAAAAGAACGTCCCTGCAACAATTACCAGGACTGCCACCAGACCCATGCTGATGTTCTTCTTGTGCGTTTCATAGAACGTTGTTGCCTTGAAGTACGTCGTCACCAGGGCGTCTTCCTTCATCTCTCTCTTGCTGATTTTCTTCTTTGGTCGCAGCATGCGTGATTCGAATCCTCCGTATGATTGAAATGATGTTAAACAATTTGTGCGCCCGTCGGGAGTCGAACCCGAAACCTTTGGCTCCGGAGGCCAACGCTCTATCCAATTGAGCTACGGGCGCATCTGCTGTTCTTGTGAGGATGTTCCGGCAGGAGTCTGGAACACCCCTTCAATGCAGCTCAAATTACCAAAAAAAACGCTGGCATTCAACCTAAAAGTTGACGCCTTGCTCTGCACCCGAGGCGCGCCCCAGCCGGTTGGCGGCAAATGTGAGGCCGAGGATGAGAAGTAGCAGGACAACACAATACGCAGCCGCCGAACCGAAGTTGTACGCGCGAAGTTGTGAAAGAATTTCCACAGCTACCGGTCGCGACGAATACGAATACAAGAGGATCGATGAGACAAACTCCCCTAGCGCAGCAATCAGGGTAAGCAGACTGCCGGACACGATTCCGGGAAGTATCATAGGGAGGACAATCCTGCGGAACACGGTGAACGACCCCGCGCCGAACGACTGCCCTGCTTCCATCAATGAATCATCCACTTGCGCGAGCGCAGCAGTGGTTGAGCGAATCACCAACGGATAGGTGCGAATGAAATAGGCAAGCGGAAGAATCCAAAAGCTCCCGACGAGGACCGTGTAACCGCTGAAGAGTGTGGGTGTATTGAACGCGAGAATAAGGCTGATTGCAATAACCGTTCCGGGAATGGCAAATGGAAGATTCAGTAGAATCTCTGCAAGCAGACGCCCGCGTTTCAATCCTCCCTTCACGACAAGAAAAGCGGCAGTGACACCCAGCGCAATCGCAGCCACAACGGTAAGAAGACCCATCACCATACTGTTCCTGAGAGGCTCAAAAACATGGGGATCCTCGAGCAGTTTGTGATAGTTCATGGCGGTGAATTCTGTTGGAAGCAATTGCCAGGTCCACGACCCCTCTCGAACAAAAGAGATAAGTATGATGGTCAAGATCGGGAGCAATTCGATCGCGAGCAGTGTGGTGGTAACCAAGACCAGCAACCTTCTTGCAAAGGGCGAGAGTGATATTGATCGAAGCAGGCTCGTACCTTTTGAGGCAACTACGGAGCGTGTGCTGATTGTCCGGCTAAGGATGATGAAGAACACGATGGAGATGCCGGTCAGTAGCACTGACTGGGCTGCGGCCAGATC
>DASRUE010000208.1:0-5934 GCA_035687895.1 Bacteroidota bacterium
ATTGCGTTCGTTCATGTCCACAAGGTGATCGATGGTATCTTCAAGATTCGCGGGATAAACGGAGCCGGCGACACGGTGCTGGTGGAGAAAACGTTTACGGACAACTCCGACCGCAACATCATCTTCAAGCGCGTTGGACGCGAGACACGCCGGTTCTGGCTGAACTGGGTTCCTGTTGCAACCTCGCTGGTGGACGGTGGGACGATTCCCCCGAACAACTCCATCGACATCACCAAGGTGGAAATGTTTCTCCCGAACGGCGACACGATCACGGTGACCGATCCATTGAACTACTACCTCCGCTATCGTTGGATGTCCATGTTCCATGGGGGCCGAAAGGATCTTCCTCAGCTTGATCCGTCAGCACGAATTGTCGTTCAGGCGACAGTTGTCAGCGCCTCGCCTGATACTGATCTCGTAGCGCTGCGGTATGGCGTGGGGACATTCCAGAAACGCCGATTCCGTATGCAGTTGATCTCCGAGGTGAATAACGGCAACGGCACGTACACCCGTGTGTACCAGGGACCGTTCTTCGTTCACTTCCACCGTGGGTTCTTCCACGCTGGTGTGGACGCGATTACCCGAGGGACGCTATTTGATGATGCCACTCCGTATTCTGCGAGCTGGTGGGGAATACCATACCGGGTATTCTAGTGCAGGGGAACTCCGGGACCTTCTCCTTCAGATGGGGGAGAGGGCCCCGGAAGATTTTTCCATTGTTGAATTTGAAACAGGATTTCGACTAATTGACGCGCAAGAGAGAGGGAAGAGTCATGAAACGATTGATCCTCATAAGCTGTTTCGTTGCAGTTGCGGTTCTCGGCTGCAAGGAGCCCACCAGTGTGGTGCTCGACCGCGAAGAGGATCTTCTGGAGGTAACAGCTCTTCCGCCGGCAGACCCCGATGTTGAACTCAGCGCCATCGATTCGACGGCCATACTTCCCTCGGATGAAAATGCGTTTGCCGGTTTGCTCATTGTCAACAAGGTGACGTATGATGCCGGAACGCGGGTTGACTCATTTGCATTCTCGAAAGTCTTCTTCGCGGACAGAATCCGACCGGTCCGACGTAATCAAAGAACCATCGGTTTCCACGGCTTTAATCTCGGGCCCATCCTTCTGAACAACTCACCAATGAACAGGATCCCGCATATCATCAGGATGAAGGCACCACAGGCGGACACCGTTGCCGGCTTTGAGTACGTCAAGGATCTGACCACGACGTATCAATCGAATCAGACGTACACCTGGGCAGCGGACAGCATCAATGCAACTGGTGCCTCAATCGTGTCTCCCGGAGAGTTGAGAGTGTTGGCTCCCGTTGGTGGAGCGTCGTTGTCGAGAGATCAGAACCTTGAATTGCTGTGGCGGGGGGAAGGGAACATCTCCATTTTCATCAGCACGTACGATCCCGTTTTGCAGCGGACACGGGCATTGCTTCACGTCCGGCCTCGTGTCAATCGAGGCAGGGCAGTCCTTGGCGTGAGGCTCCTCCGCCTCCTCCCTCCCGGAAGGAATTTTGTGTTCACCTTTGTGCTGTCCAATAAAAGGTTGGAAGACGTCTTCCGGCCTTACCGGGGACAAGTGTTGCTCCAGGCGTCGGAGGTGTATAATACGTTGGTTACATTTCCATAGGTTCCCGATTAGCCTGGAATCCATGATACAATACCGCTGGATCCTGTTACACTTGAGCATATGTATGATCGGATCAGTGACATATGGACAGTCCCTTTTCAGCCCGCAGAGAACGGGGACAGGAGCATATGCGTCGCAAGCGTCAGATAGCAGAAGCTTTGGGGTCAATCCGGCGGGACTCACTAAGATCCGTGATTGGGACATCAGCTCCGCGACCTACTTGTCAACTTCAATTGAAGGGTCCGGGTTCGTTCTTCAAGGGTTCAGTCTTGGAAAGCGTTTCTTGCAGGACAACGCGATTGCAGTTCAATACTCACCCGGAACGTCGCTCGAGTTCGTCCTGCCGGGTGCGACATTTGTTTCGTCGCAAACCGGCACACCTTCCAGCATTGAGACGAGAGTAATATATGATGAGCAATTCACGTTTGGGTATGCTCGAGCATTCTCAGATGAGTTCTCTCTTGGTGTCTCTGGAAGATTGCGGCGGGAGAGAATCAGTGACACGCAAGTGCAGCTTACCGATTCATTGGTGTTTACAGAAATAGAGCAACGGTCCCTCGCGTGGATTGCGGATGTTGGCGCGATCTGGAAGGCTTCGAAAAGTGTAACGCTTTCAGCGGTGGGGCGGAACCTCGTTCGTGCGAAAAGCGGAGACCTTGCCGGGGAGTTCGCATCGTTCCGGCTTCCGTTTGAACTGTCTCTGGAAATGGGCATTGCTTACCAGTTCACTCCCACCGTGAGAACTGCACTTGACGTAAGTACCGCGAAGTCAGGGGCGCTTGGAATTGAATGGAAACCAGGGTTCAGTATCGCTGTACGGAGCGGCGTCTACTTCAATGAAGCTGAATCGCCTTTTGCTTACGCACTTGGCTTTGGCGTGGGGTGGTCGTACATGTTTCTTGAGTTTGATGCGGCGTATCTCTTCTTTCCGGACAAAAGCACGCGGGAGGGCACTGGCTCTCTTGCTTCGTTTGACGCGGGGTCAATCAAGAGCATTGATCTCAATCCTTACACGGCTGATCGTATTTCCCTTTCAGTAAAAGCAGTTCTGGGGAATGTTCGGGAGAGCCTCGCGAGCATTGAGTCGGTGGAGCTGGCTGGCGGTATCTACCCCTCATCATCTGCTGCGCTCGCGTACCGGCCGATCGGGAAAGCCAGAGTAAAGAACATTTCCTCCCGCCCGATTCAGGCGAAGGCCAGTTTCTTCATTGAGAAATACATGGATGCGCCGACGGAGAGTCAGCCTGTGTATTTGCAGCCGGGTGAGTCACAGGAGGTAGCGTTGACTGCGATCTTCAACGAACTTGTTCGCGGGGTACAAAAGATGACGGTGAAAGAGGGGACGGTCTACGTCAGTGCCCAACCCGCCGATGATTATGATGATCGATACCAGACCCGGATACTGCTGTATGGGAAAAACGATTGGGACGGTGATGTCCTGACCCTCCGGTACTTTGTTACGCCGGACGACCCGGCCGTCATTCGATACACGCGAGACATCCTGCTCGAACACAGAGATTCAATCGATGCAGCGAGCCGGGATCTGGCGGCGTTCAACAAGGCGCGTGTGCTCTTCAATGCATTTGCAGGCAAGCTTGTGTACGTCAGCGACCCGAAACAAAGCGCTGACTACGTTCAGTATCCCTCGGAAACGCTGCAACTCCGTGGCGGTGACTGCGACGACATGACGGTCTGCTTTTCTTCGCTGCTTAATAGTGTTGGTGTCTCGACCGCGTTCGTGGACGTTATTCCACCGGAAGACTCGACGCGAAGCCACATCTATCTGTTATTCGACACAGGAGTCGATCCGAAGTTTGGAGGGACAATATCCTCAAACCCTAAGCGATACATCACGCGAAAGAACAGCAAGGGTGTGGAAACAGTATGGATTCCAGTAGAAACGACGGTCATTGCACGTGGCTTTGATGATGCGTGGACGACCGGCGCACAGGAATGGTTCGATGATGTGGAGATTGGATTAGGTTTGCTCAAGGGATGGGTGCAGATTGTTGACGTATATTAGCGCGTTGCGCAGAGAGGACTATATGAAAACCATAAACGCAATATTGTTACTTGTGTTATTCTTCCTGGTTTCCCAGTGCTTGTCTGAGGAGATCCTTGTGCAGAAAATCCAAGGGGACGTAAGCGTCAGGCATGGCGTGGCAGAAACGTGGATGAAAGTCCGTGTGGGCGATGTGCTTCGGCCCGATGACACCATGAAAACGGGAAAAAGAGCCTCAGCTATCATTGTTACCAGCAGGGAGGGAAATCCCGTGAAAAAGAAAATCATGTTGCCGGAGGAAGTCATGCTTGACCTCTCTGACATCAGGGATCTGTCCCAAGAAGAGCTGATGTTGAAGCTGACCATGGAAAAGATCCGTGCCTCGTCCTTTGAGTGGAAAAACGCCGAGATGAATGTTCCGAAAATTCGTGTGGAACACGGCCCGAACAAATCCCCGTCTGCACCGGCCACGTTCGGCGATCTCCAGGTAGGGACGTTTCAGTTGAATGGGACGAGGGTGCTGTATGAGAATGGATTCTACCCCACGTGTGCCCTTAAGGCAATGGATGTGCTCCGTCGGTATCCTTCCCTGAAAGAGAGGTTTGAGAATCGGTTCCTTGTGGCAGAAGCACTGGAGAAGGCCAACCTCCGTGGAGAGGCGCTGAACGAGTACGTCAGTCTCTCCTCGGAACAACTAACACCCGATCAACAGGAGGTGGTGCGTTCGAGGATCGCACAGTTGAAGAAACAGTCTGGAAGATAGTGTAGGATCGGACTACCAGAATCGGGGTAGCGGTGATGCCGCCCCGTTGCGTTTTTGCACCGTCATCAGCGCCTCAATGGTCAGATTCTCCCAGTTCGGCAAGCCGTTCTTTCATTCGTTCAATCCGTCTCCGGTCGCTTGCAAGGGTAAGAGGGAGGTGTACGGCCTCCCGGAACTCCTGCAAAGCACCCTCCTCGCGGTTCATGTCAAAGTAGAGCATCCCGAGTTCGTGCCGGTGACGGATGACGTTTGGTGCAAGCCGGATGGCTTCCTTCAACGACGCTTCGGCTTCCTCATATCCGCCATCGGGGAGGCTGCCGAGAAAAATGTTTGCGAGCTGCTTTTCAATCCAGCTGATATTTCCGAGTGCACGATAAAAGGAACCCAGGATTGAATACGCGATGTCATCCCCCTGATTCAACGCGATAGCCCTATCCAGTTTCTCCTTGATCTCATAAGAGAGCTTAATCTTCGTCTTGCTTCCTTCGTACATGGCAATGTTGCCTAATGCTGCGGCCAGCCAGGTGTATCCAAATCCATTCACTGAATCGACTTGAATGGCGTGTCGCGCGTATGCTTCCGCCTTCCGATATAGTGGCTCTCGTTGATCCCGCGGTGTAATATCCCCAAGACACACGTGAACTCTGGCAAGGCGCCAGAGGGTTTCAGCATTGTTGGGCATGATTGTTTGGAGCGAGTCATAAACCAGTATCGCGGCAGGATAGTCCAGACGCATGAAAGCTGCATCACCTGACTCGACTGCAGAGATGAGTTCCGGAGGGTTCAGGAGGGAGAGAAGCGTCAAAGAGAGTGCAGGAATCATAGGGTGGATTGTTTCGATTTGTGTCAGAGGCCGCTTACAATATACTGTCACTCTCCTCGAGATTCAACTGCAAAGGAGTCCGCTCTTTCTAAAACGCGGGGTTCCTTGCCTTCGCCTCATGAGTTTGCTATCTTGCCTATGCACTCAAGATATTAGGCGAAGTCACAAGAATGAGACGACGATGCAACTACGAAAGCAGATGATTGTTGTGGGAGACCGGATTCTCCTCCAATTGGATGATTCAACAGACAAGACGAAATCAGGCCTTTACCTTCCGGCTTCAGTACGGGAGAAAGAGAAAGTGGCCATGGGCCGCGTTGTGCGGGTGGGTCCCGGGTATCCCATACCGAATCCCAACTACACTGATGACGAGCCCTGGTCAACGCCAAAAGACCCGATGAGGTATATCCCGTTGCAGGCAAGAGAGGGTGATTATGCGATCTTCCTTCGAGAGCAGGGGATTGAAGTGGAATTCGAAGAGCAGAAATACCTGATTGTCCCGCAGTCGGCAGTGTTGATGCTCGTACGAAATGAACTCAGGGAAGATCTCTGAGCTATTCCTCCAGGATGGCGGGAAGTTCTGCAATGGATCGCAACACCACGTCTGGTGAATACTCGAGGTCATCCAACGATGTGTCCTTGTCCTTCCCCGTCCTGATGAAAACGGTCTGTAACCCGGCTCCTGCTCCCCCTGCGATATCAGCCTTCAGAT
>DASRUE010000209.1:0-3992 GCA_035687895.1 Bacteroidota bacterium
GCCATCAAGTGGCCTGGCTTCGAGTCGGTAGAAGTAGACGCCGCTGGCAACGGTCTGACCGGCGTCGTTCCTGCCGTTCCAGAGCACGTCATGGAAGCCGACGTTCTGCATCTCATCACGCAGAGAGATCACTTCCTGCCCGAGGATGTTGTAGATCTTCAACGTCACGAACGCATCCTTTGGTAGTGCATAGCGGATCGTCGTGCTTGGATTGAAGGGGTTCGGATAGTTCTGCTCCAGCGTGAAGGACTGGGGGACAGCCTGCTGTGGGTCGTCAACGCCAGTAAGTATCCCGTAGAATGAGGCGATTCCACCTGTGGATGTTACAGCCCAACCGTATGTACCAGAACCAACCCATGCAAAGTCAGCATCTCTAAATGTCCCAATGCTTCCTGCGAATGAGGTGTCCCAGTTAGCTCCCCGGTTTGCACTGTGGTAGATAAGTGTGCCTCTTGCGGCCCAGAAATCCAGTCCACGACCACGGATTCCATAGATCGAGCCTGTCCCGGGAATTGTAACAGCGGTCCATGTAACACCACCATCGGTGCTGCGGGCTGCGCCCGTTGCAGCGCTTCCTCCTGCCACGCCGTATTGTGTATCAGCAAAACCAACCCCCACGCTTGAAGCGAATGCGGTGGCCCCAAATCCCCATGTTGCGCCACCGTCAGTCGAGTAATATACCCTGCTGTTGTTGGTACCGAACCAGATGTGCGTAGAACCGACAACGGAGAGTGAGGTATTCCAGCCGGCCTCGGCTCCCGCCTGGACTGGCTGCGTTGCGATTGGTGCCCACGATGCGCCGCCATTGGACGTCCTGAGTACAGTCCATGTACCGCCGACAGGATCACCGACGGCTATACCGTTATTTGCATCGAACATCTTGATGCCATCGAGGAATCCATCCACCTGTGTGAAGACGGTATCCCACGACGCGCCGCCGTTTGTTGTTCGGAAGATGTACGAATTAATAGGACTTGTGGTTGCCATCGCAGTATTCCCATCGAGAGCTTCAATTGCATAAACAGTGTTTGCTCCGAATACACCTCCACCCACGGAAGTCCACGTAGTTCCTCCATTGGTCGTGCGCAGAACAGTTCCGCTCGCTCCGCCAATCCACGCATTATTTCGGTCAAGAGCCTTGACACTCCGGAGTGCAACAGTGGTTCCGGATGGCTGTATTGTCCAGCCAAGCGGGGGAGGAGGTAGAGGACGGCGGATCGTCACGGCAAACGTATCGGTTGTCGATACCGGTGGGTTCGGTGTATCCTTTGCAAGGACTGTCCACCGGAACACCAACGAATCTGCCGTGCCAAGGTAGGTGAGGAGCTGGGCACCAGTGAGGGTTTTTACCGTATCGGCCCCGGCGTTGTTGGAAAGAGAACCAGCAAACGCCACAGGCTTGTACTGGTAGATCAATGCATCATTGTTGAAGTCCACTGCCCGGCGCCATGTGAAATCGTACGACGCTGCGCTGTCGATCTCCAGCTGGCTTCCGTTTACAGGCGTAAGAAGCCGGAAGGTCGGGAGAGGTGGATAGTTGATCGGGAAGAAGTCGGCCACAAAAAACGGAGTGACCTGGTATCCGTTGTTATGCGTGGTGGTCGAGCTGGTGAATTGCGTCGCGATTGCATTCAGACGCACCGGGAATGCTGGGTACGGGCTTCCATCCACTTCCGTGTCGCTATCGATACGGAGAGTGGTCGTGTCAATCCCGTTCCAGATGTTCAGGTTCGCGCTGCTTCCTGCGGCAGGCCACTGCGCAGAGGTAAAGTCCAGCGGGTGGGCAACGTTAAACTGGATGAGCCTGCTTTCATACGTCTCCGGGTCGGCTTTGTATTGACCGATGGTCAATGGGATTGGTGTGAGAACGTTCCCGGTGTCCAGAATGGTGATGTCCGTGGCAAGATTGGCTGGGCTGATCTCAGTCGTTCCGCGGAAATACGCGATCACCCCCACCACCTCAACACGATACCCCGGCCTTAATGTTGGTGCACCTACCAGCCCGAATTGGAAGAGATGTATACCACCAGTGGCATCCTGCATGAAGTACCCGAAGTTCGTTGTCTGAACATTCGTGGAGTTGATGACGCCAATGACCTTCACGGTGTCACCCAGCCGATCAGGCTGACGATTCCCATCAAGATCTTCCCTCGCGAGGGCTATCGACAAGAGTGGCGGCGTGACACCCGCAGCCGTAATGGTTACCTGATCGAACGCCGTGTAAGTGTATGAGTTCGGTCCAGATGGCGGGGAGACGAGAACCACCTGCTCGTTGGAGTTCTCGAAATAGATGATATTCCCGAGAACGTCTACCGCCAACGCACTGCGGGTTACGGAACAGTTGTTGTCTGGATCAAGCCATGCTACCGATCGAGTAGGGGTGGGAGTTCCCAAATCTGTGTAGGCATAGATGGCGCTGGGGAATGTGTTCGGAACTGCAAGATCGGTATTCATATACAAAATATCATCCGAAGCTGCAGTCGTTGCACCATCCCAGAGGGCCAGAGTCACAGGATCGCCGTCGGGAATTGGGGAACTCCACACTGTATCGGCAATTGTCTTCGGCAGAGAGCCGCTCGCAAGATCCCATTTGAACAAACCTCGCCCGAATCGCGCGGCCGCAGAATCCACTCTGTAGTTAGCGTACAAAGAGTTATCCTGCCCGACCTTGACATCCCAGAAGTTCATGACGCGTCCGTTTACGGTTGGTGCCGCGTATGCAATGGGAGTTGGAGGAATTGTGTTAAAGCTCTGCGTCCCGATAGGGATACTGAATACCGCTGTGTCTCCGGCAACGTAAAGGATCTTGCCCGCCCCGGAACCGCGAACATCGAGCCCCTGGATGCGCGTACCGTATACGCTCGAATCGAACAACGCGACGTTCAGCGTATCGAGGTGGTAGCGGTAAATCCTCCGCGCCGTCCTGCCGATGATATAGACGTAGCCATCATTGTCCACGGTTGTTGCGTAGCGCAGTTCCGACGGTCCGACAGGTACACCCGTTGTTGTGAGACGCGGAGCGCCGGCAGAGTCACCGTACAAGGAACCATCAGAGGCGTGACGCCCAACTCCTGTTACGTACCCGCCGTTGCTCGCAGTATAGATGAATCCAAAATACCGAAGCGCCGGGTTGTTGACACTTCCCACGCCTCGTGTGAAGATGGCCGGTGTGCTCAGGTGGTATTCGGTGTAGCTGCCATACCCGCCGTGATAGGCAGTGATCTCAAGTTTGTAGGCCCCCACGGGCGTTGGTGTACCATTATCCTGGCTTCCGTCCCAGTTGATGGAGTTGTCGCCCGCAACCGATGCGCCTGCCCATAGTCGCTTCAGTGATGCTCCACCACCTGCGGGGACGACATTGATGACCACCGAGTCGGCCGAATGGTTAAGACGGAACCGTATGGTCGCGCCGGTCCGGTCCGCGAAACTCCCGTCAAAGGGGAGCGCCGATCCCTCCTGTGTGACGCGCACATACGAGGCATACACCTTTGCATAGCTCTGCTCGGTGACACCGAGACCGAGAGCCACGACAAGTGCAAGCACAAAAAGAGTACGGAATGTGAACATGAAGACCTCCGTCAGGTGATTGGATTGAATTGTGTTGGGTAAGAAACGTGGATTGGTTCGGGTCCCGCCTGGGTGGCGGCAAATCACTGCACATAATAACACAAGAAGACCCAAAAAAGCAAGCATTCTTTCTTCCGTTCTTGAAAAATATGCTGTCCTGTTGCCTCATTGTCACACAAAAGAAGAGGCCGAACACAAAGACAAAAAACACGAACTCCTCTTTCTTTATCGTCCTTTGTGAGACTTTGTGCCTTTGTGTTGAAGAGACTCACCTGGAGAGGACCCCCCCCTCTCCCATATCGCAAATGATCTGCGGACATGTTTCTGTGCTTGACAGAGTGCCCCGGCTTTGGTAGATTGAAGGCGTATCCACACGCTTCGCATTCCTTTCCTCGCATGTACAATCTAAAAAGAAAGACACAAAG
>DASRUE010000210.1:0-13606 GCA_035687895.1 Bacteroidota bacterium
CGGTGGGCGCGGTGGTGCTCGATGTCCAACACATGAAGATCGACGCCCTCTCTGCCGGCGGGCAGAAATGGCAGATGTCGCCGCATGGAACGGGATTCCTCTACCTGACCGGGGAACTCCAATCGCGCATCCAACAAACAAGCCTCGGCTGGCTTTCGGCGGAAGATCCGTGGAATTTCCACAACTACACGCAGCCTCTTGCTTCAACAGCCCGCAGGTACGAAGGAGGGAGCTTGAACATGCCCGGTCTCTGGGGAATGCGCGCAGCTCTTTCCACAATTCTTGAGTTCGGTGTGAAGGCAATCGAAGAACATATCCTCGCCATCACGCGAACCCTTATGGATGGACTCCGGCAGATCGACGGTCTCCGTGTACTCACACCGGATGGCGATGCGCAACGGGCAGGGATAGTGACTGTGTCGCCCCCTCCTGGCGTTGATGAAACCGTCGTCTTCAAAGCGATGTACCATCGTCAGATTACAATCGCTGTGCGCGAGGGGAAATTCAGGTTCTCACCTCATTTCTACTGTTCGGCAGAGGACATGCACGCCACCGTCGGGGCGCTCAAAGAATGTCTGAAATCCTGAGATGACCCAACTGAAGCAAGCGCTGACGAAGTTCGACCTGACGATGATCGCCATTGGTGGGACGATCGGATCCGGGATATTCCTCACACCCGCGGTCATCGCGCAGCACCTTCATGACCCGGCAGCGATCCTTGGCGTCTGGGTGGTTGGCGGCCTCATGGCCCTTGCAGGAGCCCTCACCTTCGCGGAGCTCGGCGGACTTATGCCGCAGGCGGGTGGGATGTACGTGTATCTCTCGAAGGCATACGGAGGTCTCGTTGCATTCCTGTTCGGGTGGGCATACTTCCTCGTTGTGAATACAGGCGGCATTGCAGCGCTCAGCATTGCCTTCGCAACGTACCTCGGCTATTTCATTCCGCTTGGAGCCACCGGTGTTACTACCGTCGCCGTTGGCGGGCTTCTTCTCGTCACTCTGCTCAACGTTCTTGGAGTGAAGGTCGGAGGAATCTTCTCTGACGTATTTACCGTGTTGAAGCTTGCGGGTATCGCAGGACTGATTGTCGTCGGCATTGGCTGGGGAACCGGTGCGACAACGACATTGGGTGCAACACTCCCTTCCCTTCCCGGCGGTATGTGGAGCGGCCTGGCGGTTGCAATGGTGGGCGTCCTCTGGTCATACGGCGGATGGCAGCACGCATCGTTCGCAGCGGCGGAAGCAAAAGACCCAGCGCGGACAGTCCCGTTTGCCATGGTGGTCGGAGCAGCCGTGGTGACCCTGACGTACCTTCTCACAAACGTCGCCTACTTGCTTCTTCTCTCAACTGAGTCCATCGCCGCCTCACCTCATGTTGCGGCTGATGCCGTCGGCACCATCCTCGGCCCGGCCGGAGGAAGCGTGATTGCGCTCGCCATCTTCATCTCCACGTTCGGAACCACCGGTATTTACACGCTGACGGCGCCGCGCATTTATTTTGCCATGGCGCGGGACGGCGTCTTCTTCCAGCGCGTGGCGGAGATTCATCCCCGGTATCAAACGCCCGCGTTCGCCATCATCGTCCAATCTGCATGGGCGATCATCCTCATCCTCTTTTGGGGAACGTTCGATCAACTCATTTCGTATGTGGTCTTCACCGACTGGATTTTCTTCGGCCTCACGGCAGCGAGTGTGTTCGTCTTGCGCAAACGCCTCCCGGATGCACAACGTCCGTACAGAACGCTTGGCTATCCTTTCACACCGCTGTTCTTCGTGACAATGGCAGCGTGGTTCGTGGTCAACACTCTCATTGAAAAACCTGAGCAGGCGTGGGCAGGCCTCGGGTTTCTTGCACTGGGCGTGCCTGTCTATTACTTCTGGAAGAAGAAAAACCGCTAGCCCCGTTTCTGCCGGAGTGTTTCAGTTTGGCTCCGGACATTCAAGTCAAATGGCCTCGCCTCATGTCATACAAACTCTCCTCCTCCTCAGGTTGTGCTTCTTTCCCCTCCCTTGTCAAGGGAGGGGAGCCACGGTTGACCGGAAAAAGGGGAGAGTTCTCGGGGCTATCACCAAACGCATTCGATCGATGATTCCTCCGAAGGAGTCCTTCGGACAAAATGGGGCGCTTCCTCCGGTGTTGTCTCTGATGCTTCCCTTCCGTACATTATCACCGGCGACGGGCAGTTCCCCTGTGTCGTCTGCACCAGCTTCGTTCTTCCACCTGTTCTACGCTTCACATTCTCATTACGATATCGGACACGCTCCATGAAAGTGACTGACGATCCTGTCCCGCTCTTTACGGTTCACCATCTCACGACATTCCAGGACATTCTCACGCATTGTCTGCGGACCGTCCCCAACAAGATCGCCCTGGAGGATCTTAACCCGACGCCGATTTCCAAGGTCACGTATGCCGAGCTGCACGAATATGTCCTTCAGTTCGGTTCCGCACTCAAACGAACCGGGCTCAAGGAACGTGACCACATCGTCGTCATCTCCGAGAACCGCGTCCAGTGGGGCATTGCGTTTCTCGCGTGCACCACGTTCAATTACGTGGCCGTCCCCATCGACAAAAACCTGAAGGAGAACGAAATCGTCACGATTCTGCATGCCTCCGATGCGAAGGGTGCAGTGTTCTCCGAGGCGTACAGGGAGATGTTCATCGAGTTCAAGCACACGGTCAAGGGGTTGCAGATTCTTGTGGACATGGACCTCGATACACGCGTAAATGGGCTTCAGTCGATGACCGAGATGATCGTGAAGGAGCAGATGAGTACCAAGACCGGGTCATTTCCGAAACTCGCCCCGGAAGCCCTCGCCATCCTCGTCTTCACATCGGGGTCCATGGGACGAGCAAAGGGTGTGATGCTCTCGCAGAAGAACATCTGTACCAACCTGATGGATATGCTTCGTATGATTAGTATCCGTCCGGCCGACCGGTTCCTCTCCGTCCTCCCAATCCATCATTCATATGAATGTACCTGCGGCTTCCTCTGTCCTCTCACTGCCGGAGCATCGGCCCATTACGCCCGGTCGTTGAAGACCATCGTTGAAGACATGCAGAAAGTCCGCCCGACCATTTTGCTTGGTGTGCCCCTTCTGTACGAGAAGATGTACAGGCGGATCACCGCTGCTATTGCCGAGAAGCGTCTCACATCGAAAGTGATCACACCCCTGAAGAAGATTGCCGGCATGATGGAGATGTTCGGAGCGAAAGAGTTTCGCCGGAAGGTCTTTGCCGAGATCCACGGGAAGTTCGGGGGCGCTGTCCGGTTATTCATCGTGGGCGGAGCGGCACCTGACCCGCGGGTTGCGGAAGGGCTTCGCTCATTCGGGTTCAACTTCGTGCAGGGGTACGGCCTCACGGAGACATCTCCCATCCTCGCCGTGAACCGTGAGTCGAACTTCAAAGATGAAGCCGCAGGCATTCCTCTTCCGAGCGTGAATATCCGTATCTCGGCACCTGACAATGAGGGACGTGGTGAGATCCTCGCCAAAGCACCAACGGTGATGCTTGGATATTACAAGAACGAGAAGGCAACCGCGGACGTCATGGAAGACGGGTGGTTCCACACCGGCGATTTTGGCTTCATCGACGACGATGGTTTTGTCCATATCAACGGGAGGAAGAAGAACGTGATCATCGCCCGGAACGGTGAGAATGTGTTTCCGGAGGAGCTGGAGGACCTGATCCACGGTCTCCCCTTCGTGCTGGAATCCGTGGTGTACGGCGCGAAGGATGCATCGGGTGGTGAGGAGATTTGCGTGCTCCTCGTCCCGAACGCCGAACACTTCATCGAGCATGCGCAGAAGCACGGACTGGAAGTCACCAGTCAGCTTGTGGAGAAGACACTCAACGACGAGATCCGAAAGCTCAACAAGACGCTCCCCATCCACAAACAGATCCGAAAGGTGACGGTGCAGGAGCGTGAGTTCGAGAAGACAACAACACAGAAGATCAAGCGGTACCTGATCAACCAGGAGGATTCGACGCACTAAGCTAGAAGCCAAACGTCACTGCGGAATATTGAACTGCTTCGATGAGACCGACGTGCCGCCATACTGATCGGTGGCGGTGAGTTTGAGGAAGACGGCGGAGGGCTTGCCTTCGAGGTTGACGCTGATGGTGAACGAGGTGCCGCGGATCTTGTCCAACCGTGCGATCCCCGGCGGCTGGGATTGCAGTGACAGCGTTACCGCGCCACCCACGGGATCGGAGGCGGCGGCGGAAATCACGAACAGGTGTTTGTCACGGTCGATGTTCTGCTGCACCCACTTGATCTGCGGCGGAGGTGGTGCCGTAAGCGCGGCGCGATGATCTTTAATCTTCGTGCCGCGATACAGAACGCTGAATGCAAGCGATTTCCAGTTCCGCTCCGGCACAAGCACAATTTTCGGGACTGCCGGCTTGTTTTCCATGGGCTGGCCATCATGCACAATATCCACGGAAAGGTCCAGCGGACTCAGTCCGGCAATCTGCCCGTCGAATGCATACGGGATTCCCCAGAAACCCTTCTCGGAAGGGGGCGTTACGAACGTGGCCGGCAGGACATCCACCATGAACGTTGTGGCGGCTCGGTCCCTCTCCCCCAGACCGCGGCGCGCATCGGCGGTCACGGTGAACGATCGCTTCCCGAGAGCAGGCACATCCCACACAAACGTCACGAACGACGCTTCGGGGCTCCGCTCAATACGTCCTGCGCTCGCGCCAAACACGACCAGGTCCGGGTTTTCAGCACCGCTGAGGAAGATCTTCTTGTTGAAGGCGGGCCCCACGACCCAGTTCTCCACTGCCTCTTGAACGCTCAATGTGATCGGCGGTGACGAAACCCCTGAACGCTCCACTTTCGCAATCAGGAACGTCGTGTCACGGTCAACATTCTCCAGCCGTGGGGAATAACCAACGGTGTACGTGGTATCCCTGATGAACACATGCATCTTGTTCCCCATCGTCGTGATACGCCGTGTATTGGCGGCCACCATGAAGCGGTACACACCTTCCTGCAACGGCGAGGTCATGAGAACACCATCGCCTGCTTCGTTCAACATCGTTCCTTCTATCGGCTGCTCTGTCTCCTCAGGAAAGAGACGGTGTGCATCCAGCAGCGAGAACACCACATCGCTCTTGTCCACCGGTCCGTCCACCTTCGCCCTGATCCTGACCGGCTCACGCGTGATCGGCTGGTTCTGGTCGATGAAGAACCGCGCCGTGTCCACATAGGCGCTGAGTGCAAGTGGTTTCACGTACACTTCAACAAGGTGCGCCAGGTCTTCATCCCGTTGCTTCAACAGATCGTCCCGCTCCATCGTGATGACAAAGACCGTCACCATCGCAACGATGTAGAGAACGAAGTAGAAGGAGATGTTGGAGGACTTCATCTTATTGCTTGAGCGGGTCGTTGTTCTTCTCTCCGAGGCGCTGTCCCATCTCGACAACGAGCTGCTCGAATTCCTTCCGCACCCGCAGATTGAACTGGTCGCTGACGAGGAGGTTGAGCTTGGTGGAGAGTTCCTGGAGAGAGGAATCGAGATTGCCGAGCTGCTCGAACCGTGATTCCGTCGTCCGGAGGCGGCTCTCCAGCAACGCGAGCTGCGCGCTTAGTTCTTTCATCGTGGCCACCATCCGGTCGCTCCGGTCGGGCGCAAGAGGTTGCTGCACGGGATGGCTCTGGTGGACGAGGACGGCAGGGTTTTCCGTGATGGGTTCTTCGGGAGTGAAGTAGACCGTAATCGCCCAGATCACCAGGAGCATGAACTCAACACCAAGAGAGAAGTACACGACGGTGACGGGAAGAACCCCCAACCCGCGGAGGCCCACAGTGACGACAAGAAATCCCGCGCCACCGAGCACAAAGCTCTGCACGTTGTGCCGGTAGGTGGGGATGAAGATATTTTGCATGAACCGCTCGAAGCCCACGTCAAGTCCGTAGGCACGCACTTCATCCGCCAGCAGGGAGCGGAGTGGGCCTTCTTTCGTGTCCATTAAGAGAATGATAACACCGAGAATCAATAACGCGGGCGAGATGAAGAAAAGAACGGGAAGAAAGAGTATTGCTCTGATGAATTTCATGCGGTTCTCCGGTCCTGACAGTGTCGGGGCGTTACGGTTAGTAGATCACCTGAATGCGGGGTGAGACCATGAAGAAGTAGGATTGCTCCCAGGGCTTTGGCCCGCGCACGATGGGCGCGTAGTACTTCACGTCCAGAAAAATGAAGTTCTTCACCAGCTCGAGCCACGTGTGGACGAAGATGATCGAGCTGTAGTACTGGACGCCGATGCTGTACATGTTCGAGCCCTGCCGGGTGTATTCCACTTTCAGGATAGGACTGGCAAAATCGGTTTTCTCGTTCGTGTCGATCTTGTATCCGAGCGGCGACACACCCCGTGCAACCTGATGATAGCCTGCGCCTCCCGTCAGTGTAAACATATGGTCCTTCCCAAAAGGTGTATCGCGGCGGGTGTAATACAGTTGTGCGATTGTGTGGAGATAGTAGATGTTCGCGCGGTCGACGATGTTGGCAGGGTTGGTAACGTGCGTCAGTTCCCCGATGCTGAACTTCGCCCCGACCGCCTCGCTCACAAACGGCTGCTCGAATTCCCCCGAGATCCCCTTGGGTCCGTTTAGCAGGCGTGGACGGATCGACAGCGGCTCGATTTGATCGAAGGTACCTGGAGCACCAAAGCGCATCGGCGCGACGATTCCCAACTTAAAGCGATCGAAGATCGCCATCACGCGGAGCGCGCCGGGTGCCCAGAAGTGGTATCCGATTTCATCGAAGCCGAGTTTTGCCTCAAGTCCCCAGCCGTTGCTGAAGAGCAGCCCCGCTCCAAATGCAGACGCGGTGATGCCCGCGAATTTTGGTGGAACGCCGAACGTGAGGGTTGTCCTCGGTTTGCTGGGGGTCCGGTCGACATTTTCCAAATCGTAGTCAGCGGAAAGAATCTTGGACCGCAATGAATCGCTGAGATGCACGTGCGTGTCACGCCGTCCCATCACTGCCGATCCCACGGAGAGCTCCATGAGTTCGGTCGATTCCGGATTCACAATGACCGTTACGGTGGCATCTCGCCGGACATCGGGAAAGCGGAGACGAAACGCCCGGTTGATGCGTTCGCGCAGGTCGTCGTCCTTCACAACCCATGTCGGATAGTGCACCTTGTACACACTATCCACCACGTTCAACGCCTCGAGCATTCGCTCCATACGGAGTTTATCCTGTCGCTTCTCTTCGAGCACCGAGCGAAAGAGGCTCACCGAATCGATCGGGGCAGCCGGCTGAGACACTTGTGCAGTTGTCGGCGCAGACCCCGCAACCATCCAGAGCATGAAACAAACCCAGCCTCCAAGTTGAGTCTCGCGTACAATCAGATGTCGCTTCAAAGTCGTCATCGTATCATCGAGCTAGAATGTAAGACGAAGTCGTGGTGAGATGAGGAGAAAGTCCGAGTTCTGCCATTTTGCATAGTCCGCAGTGATCGGCCAAATGTATTTCATCTCAAGACTCAGCAGGTTCGGCAGAATCTCCATCGCGCCAGTCAGCGAGATGGTCAGATTGTAGTACTGCAGGCCTGCACCGAACTTCTCCGTCACGTCCTTGTTCACGTATTCAAACTTGATCAAGGGGCTTCCGAATCGCTGTGGATCATCGGCAACAATCGCTTGTTCAACACCCGTCCCTGAAGGACGTTGCTCAAGCCGTGCCTCCACCACGCGATGGATACCTCCTCCCACCTTGACACGGACAAAATTCGTGGAATTGAATGCGAGACCGAAGGAATAGTACATCTGCAACACGCCTGTGATGTACGCAAAGTCATTGGGATCGGTGAGGCCATCGGTATCACTTTCCGTCAGCCGCGAGACTGAAAGGAATGCCCCGAAGGGTCCGAGATCGATTTCTCCGAGGATACCACGTGTCCCGTTCAACTTCCGGCCTTTGATGACAAACGGCGGGAAGAGTGTGGAAGAGTTCCTCCCCGCCCGCAGAGGAATCTGGAAGCCGAATTTGAAGCGCTCGTATGTGGCAAGGAAGGCAATGTTCCCGGCCGTCCAGAACGGAAACCCTATCTCTTCATAGCCCAGTTTGATCTCCCCTCCCCAGCGAGGGCCCACCTTGAACGCCGCGCCGAACAGCGAGAGATCCACCCGCGCATCCACGGGGTGCGGATTGCTTGCCAAAGTCAGTGGTGCAAATTTATCGAGCAGCCGATCGTACGGCATCAACTGGGACTCGTTTTCCGTGGGGAGGATAAAATCGGGATCGCGTAGTTCGATGTCCTTCGAGTACCGGTAGCTCCCCACCACTTTCCGGTAGAGGTCCCGGTCGGAGGAGTTCTGCAACGCTCTCTTGAGGGTCATGCCCTTGAACACGGCCGTCCCGAACCTAATCTCGATAACGTCATCCGATGCTGTTGCGAGCACCTGGGCTTCGGCCCCTGCTTCCGATTGGATCGAGGAGTCGGCCTCCATCAATGCGAAGAAGAGGGAATCCCGTAACATCGGACTGCTGATGATCCACGACTTCACACCGGTGTGTTGAAGGGCGCGACGATCAACCGTGGAGGCTTCGAGGAAATGCTGGAGAAGAGTGATTTCTTCGTCATACCTTTTAATCGAATCGCGCAATGCCTGCACTGCAGAGCGTTCAACTGTCTGGGAGTCTCCTTGTCCGGGGCAGACAAATGAAGCAGCAATAGAAACAACGAGTATCCAGCCGGGGGTACGCACCATCATCCTACATCAACTCCGATCAAGAATAGAGGAAAAAATTCACACAATGTATCACATAATATCTGGTAAACGCCGCAAACAATCAACAATGCCGCCGCGAGGTCATGGTCGCGTATCGTTGGGTTCACCATTGAAGAACGAACAACGTTCAGAGAGGTCCCCGAAAGCGGAACATACCATCTCCCCCAAGATTGAAGTAGAAACACGAGGCCGTGTTATTGCACGGGCAGCGGTGCCTTGAGCAGAGCAATGACGAACGCCAGCACCGAGACAACGAGGCCATACATGAAAATGTTGTAACAAATTCTGAGATAGCGATACTTCCTGCCAAGAACCTTCCCGAGGTAATACAGATCTTTGATCATACTTCCGTACAGATAATCGCTGTCGCTCATCATCTCTTTCATACCCCAGGTAAAGTCCTCCAGCGTAGAGTTATGGAAGTTCCCGAAGAAGAGGAGGTTCGCCCGTTTCTGCTCGATGTCTTCCTTGGTGAATGTCCCCGTCGTCACGTTCGGCCGTGTCGCAAGGATGGCAAAAATCATCGCCGTGAGACATACCGCCACAAGGATGATTGTGGGAAGAAGAAGATGCGGATGTGTATCGAGCTTGCTGAGAAGCGTACCGAACACGATGGAGATGATGATCGCATTGGTGCTGATCATGATGTTAGCCTTCTGATCGGCGAGCGCACTCAGGTCGAGGTGGTTCTTCGGTACCACCCGGAACATCGTCTCAATGCCCCGTTCCGGCCTCTTCTCTTTTTCGATTTTTGTCGCAAGTCTCTCTTTTTTCAATCGGACCTTTTCCTCGTCCTCTTGACTCCGGCCTATGACGCTGCGAAGGAGGTCCTGTAGTTCCACGAGGTTCTTCGTCCTTCGAGCGGCAAACTCAGTTTGTGCGTATTTCGTGTGGAAGCTATTCTTCAACACAAAGTCGATGTTGATGTTAAGCCACTCGACCTCGGGGATCGTCTTGCCGCTCCGGATCTCCCACTCCAGCCGCATCAGCTCCGCCCGTTCGAAAAAGCGCTTCTTCCCAAGGTGGACAAGGTCGGCGTCGCACACAATCTGCTCGATCAGGTTCCGCGGCTCCTGGGGGGTTCTGGTGGCACGGATGCAGCCGAGGATTTGCTCAGTTTTCTCCTGGGAGACACCGTGTGTTTGCAGGAATGTGGCCGCTTGCTCTGCACTTTTTTCCTCGTGGCCATCCACAGCGTCAATGTACCCTACATCGTGGAACCAGGCAGCAACCATGACCGCCTCATAGTCGGACTTGCTGAGCTTTGAGGCCTCTGCAATCTCCTCGCAAGCTTCCACCACCTGGAGTGTATGATCCATGTTATGGTACACGGCCCATGAAGGAAGTTTCTCCCGGAAGAGCGTCGAGACGTGTGCGGCGGCTTTCCGAACGATATCGGTGGTACCAACCATGAGAGACTCTGCATTGTGGAATCTGACGAGCCGGGTCTGCGGGCAGACCCGTTGCACAACAAACATAGGAAAATTATCGGTCTAATCCAACGGGAGCCCACTGCCGGCGCCGTCTACTCACCCTTCAGCACCTTTTTTGCCGCCTGGAATTCTTTCTTCTTGCCGAGCGGCATCACGAACCTATCATGGTTCATGTCGATTGTCCCCTCGTTGCTTTAGCAACGTCTTGATTTTCGTGACCACCATATCAATGGCCACTGTGTTCTCCGCCCCGCGCGGGATGATGATATCCGCGTACAGCTTGCTTGGCTCCACAAACTCCAGGTGCATCGGTTTCACGGTGGTGATATACTGGTCCATCACAGACTCGATGGAGCGTCCCCGTTCGAGGATGTCCCGCCGCATCCGGCGAAGCAGACGTTCGTCGGCATCGGTATCCACAAAGATCTTGATATCCATTAGTTGCCGCAGACGCTTGTCCGACAAAATCAATATACCATCAACAATAATGATCTCCTTCGGGTCAACGCGGCGCGTCGAGTCCATCCTCCGATGCGTGGTGAAATTATACATGGGTTGCTCGATGGTCTTCCCCGCCCTGAGGACGCTGAGATGCATCACCAGCAAATCTGTCTCGAGCGAGTCCGGGTGGTCAAAGTTGATCAGATCCGGGGTCAGGCCGCCGTACGTGCTAAGGTCTTTGTAATACGAATCGTGTTGAATAACGGCAACCCGTTTTCTGTCGAGGTGTTCGAGAATGCTGTTTGTAACTGTGGTCTTGCCGGATCCTGTTCCTCCGGCTATACCAATGACGAGCGTTTTCACTGGACAAGGGAAATGGTTGAGAGCTGATTGATCCCCTGCGGAAGGGAATGGCCTCGGGGCTGAAACAGCATACGAAACCCTCCCCAGACCCGCAAGGAGCCCGTTTCCCTTTCTTCCAACTCCTGAGAAATCTGGGTGCTTCATTTCTCATTTGGGAAAATGAGAACGTTGGGGTTGGTCCGCGCATATTGGAATCGCCTGGTGTTGAGTGAATCAACAATGGAAATGGCGTTCCCTACGGTGAATTTCACGGTACTGAACGAGATCCTTCGAGGATCAAGGACTACTGCAGGGCATGGAATTTGCCCTCTTGAAATGAGGATGACACTGTTTCTGACCTAACAAGGAGGCCACCATGGGACTCGTCAATTCACTTACTGGTGAGCGGAGGGAGCAATACTCCATCTCGCAGCTTGAAGACGCCGCACGGCTTATGCGTGGGTACAATCTCGTTGCTCTCTGCGCCGCCGGTTCCGGGCACGCCGGTGGTACACTCTCCATCATGGATATCACGGCGGCGTTATATCTCCACGTCGCAAACCATGACCCCAGGAATCCCGGGTGGATTGACCGCGATCGTATCGTCTGGTCGACGGGACATAAGGCGCCGAGTCTCTACCTTGGTCTTGCGTTCGCCGGATTCTGCCCGAAGGACGATGTGATGTTATTGCGCAAGCTCTGGTCGCCGTACCAGGGACATCCGCATTGGTTGAAACTTCCGGGAGTAGAGATGTCCACGGGCTCACTCGGCCAGGGCCTCAGCCTCGCTGTGGGAATGGCCCTTGCTGGAAAACTGAACGAGAAGAGATACACCACCTTCTGCATTATGGGAGATGGCGAACAACAAGAAGGCCAAGTATGGGAAGCGGCAATGGAGGCGTCGCACTACAAACTTGACAACCTCGTTGCCATCATCGACAACAACCACCTTCAGATCGATGGTCCGATTTCCGAGGTCATGAACATAGAACCGCTGGCCGAGAAATACCGGAGTTTTGGATGGGAGGTCGCCAAGATCGACGGACATAGTATGCACGAGGTTGTTGATGCGCTCATGAGGGGAAAAAACGGAGTGGGCAAACCTTTCCTGATCATTGCAGAAACGATCAAGGGAAAGGGCGTCAGCTTCATCGAGAACGTTGCAGCGTGGCACGGTAAGTCACCGAACCGCGATGAGATGCTGAAAGGATTGCAAGAGCTCGGCCTGGCAGAGAAGATACCGCACGCACAACTCCTCGCAAAAGCGGTGGCGTACCAGGAGAGCGTCGATCGCAAACTGGAGGCGAAGATGCCGCGCTTCAGCAAAGATTACTGGTGGAACAGGCAGACCACAATGAAGGTTGTCATGGAACCAACCCGCAAAGGCTTCGGCCAATCTCTCGCATTTCATGGAGACGATGAGCGGGTGGTCGCGTTGGGACTCGACATCTCCGGATCCATCACCATCAGCGACTTCCATGCGGGCAAACCTGAGCGGAAGCGACGCTGGCTGAGTATGGGTATCGCGGAACAATCCGCAACGAGTGTCGCTGCCGCCCTTGCGAAGGAGGGAAGACTTCCGGTGTTTGGCACCTATGCAACATTTGCCGCTGCGCGCAACCTCGATCAGATCCGCACGTCGATCTGCTACGGCAACTTTAATGTCCTGATCGCAGGCGCGCACGGCGGGGTTTCCGTCGGCCCGGACGGCGCCACTCACCAGGCGCTTGAAGATTTGTTCGCCATGTGCGGAATGCCCAACATGGTGGTTGAGGTGCCGTGCGACGCGATAGAGACGCATCGGGCAACCGATTACCTCCTCCTCAGACATCAAGGCCCGAAGTATCTCCGCTTTGCACGTGAGGCAACACCGATCATCACTACCATGAAGACTCCCTGGGTTTTTGGCAAAGCGAATGTCATCCGTCTCAAACGGGAAGTGCCGCACTTTCTCGATGCATTTGACACATGCCTTGCAGCAGAGTACGAGAATGAAGACGAAGACTTGAGCATCATCGCATGCGGACCGATGGTCCCCGAAGCAATGCGGGCGGCATACATTCTTGCCGAAGAGTACGGGATCGAAGCGCGGGTCCTCAACATGCACACACTCAAACCGATTGATGAGCGGGCAATTTTGCGGGCCGCGAAGGAAACCGGCGTCGTGATCACCGCCGAGGAACACCAGATTGGTGCACTTGCCTGGCGTGTCAGCGGGGTGATTACTGCAGCAAAAGAACTGTATGGGACGCCAGTTATCACGGGAGCAGTTGGAGTGAAAGACAGGTTCGGTGACTCAGGCGCTCCATGGGAGTTGATCAAGGAATTTGAGGTGAGTGCCGAGCATATCGCCCAGAAGGCAATCGAACTGATCGAAATCAAAAGAGAAAAGGAGCGGGAGGAAGGGCCAACACCCCTTAATGAGGAGACAATGTAGGGAAGAAATCGACCGGCCAAATTCTTGGCGTACGCTGTGTCGAATTTCTCACCACACACTATCCCATTTCTGACAATTGTTTGCCGGAGCTGGAAAACCGGGACGTTCTTGCGGGTCGGGCATTCCAATCTGATACTCAAAAATGCAGGTTCTCTAGCTCTTCAACTGCCCCATTCTTGGCATGTCCATTGCGTTCCTTC
>DASRUE010000211.1:0-3173 GCA_035687895.1 Bacteroidota bacterium
GCTCAACGAGTTGAGTTCATACCCGGAATAGAACAACGCTGGAAGTAGAACCACCATGAGGAGGATCAACGAAAGCTTCTTGAGCGCACGAGTATCGTCTGCAGGAGTCTTCATACGGGCTGACAAAAGCTACCGACTCAGGCAGTGAAAGTCAATCACACTCTCTTGAAATAGCACGGCCTCATCCCGATGGATCGTGACGAGGCCGCGATGAATCATTGCAGGGCTCTCGCTAAGCGAGTCGTGAGGCTACTGTGCCTTGAGCCTCTTCAAGATCTCGTTGATGCGCTTCTGGTTCGTCTCGTTCTTCACCATTTTCAAAGCCCTGGTGTAGTTTTCTATGGCAAGCTCCTTTTCTCCATTCTTGTCGTATGCCTCTCCCAGACTGTCATATACGTTCCACGACTTCGGATAGTCTTTCACGTTGCGTTTGAAGAGGTCGATTGCCTCCTTGATCTTGTTCTCGCCGAGGAGTTGGTAGCCCACGTTATTGATATCAGCCTCCTGCGCAATTTCCATCGAACGATCTCTCAGCTCTTTGGCTTCGGCGGCCTTGCCTGTTTTCTCCAGCAGGCCTGCTTTTGTTCTTAAGTTGGCAAATGTCTCGGCGATGGCGATGGATTGATCGGCCCAATCGAGGCCCTCTTCAAGATTCACATTATTCTGAAGACAATATGCCGCCGCCTGGTTGAACCCCTGCCAGGAAAAGCCGGCAAGCCCACGAAGGAATTCATTGCGGGCATGTGCCAGCACAATCGCGTGTACGTCGAGTTCGATCTTGAGCGGGACCCTGATCTTCTCCCAGCGAAGGGAAACGACGGCCGAGTTGCTCGCCAGGTCGCCGAATTCATAACTCAACCATTCCTGATGGTCTGCTTGTTGGGGTTTGATTGTCACGCGCAGAGCATCTTCGCCCTCCTTATAGAAAAAGCTCCCCCAGGATAATGCGTGCCGGCTGAAGATCACTGTCCATTCGTTTTCTGTCGGAATCATGTGGAGACCATACGTCCCTGCCGCAAGTTCCCTTCCCTCGATCCGGACAGGATCAGTGAAGGCAATGGTGGTGTTCTCATTTGCACCCGCCCTCCAGACCTGACCGTACGGGACCAGCTCCCCCCAGATCTTTCTGTTCTTTACACCTGGGCGACTATAGATGATCTTCACTTCCGTGATGCCGATGACCTGAGAGACGGTGGCTTTCTGACTGGGTTGGGGAGTAGAAAGTTGAGGCTGTGCCTGTCCAAATCTCGTGGTCAGCAGAAACAAGACCAGCATGCACGGGATTAACACCTTGGTACCTTGTGGATGATTCATAAGGGAACTCCTTGATGAATTGTGGATGGAGGGTGAAAAGAAGTACGCACACACAATGACCGCTGCGTGGACGAGGTATTTACTATGATTGTAGTTGGTCAAACGAACGGAGACGTTGAAAGTTTCATCGACGCAGGCACACTTGAGCGTGACCTCAACCCTGGACGCGGCCAATCGTTTGCAGATCGCCCGCCAAGTGGGTATCTTGCCTTCAAATCTTCAGCCTCTATTGTTTGAGAATCAGGATGTCTCGTTTACACAAGATTGCGCTGCTTCTCTGCCTCATCACAATGCGTGTCGAAGGACAACTGCTTGAAGCAGTACTCGACAACGATGATGCCCCTGCCTGCTCTCGCAAGGCATTTCTTTTCAGCACCAACCCGGTCAGCGGATCAGCCGCTTCAGCAAACATTGATATCACGTACTACAAACTTGACCTCGCCATCACCGTCGCCCCGGGTTACGTGCGCGGGCGAGTCATGGTGACCGGGCTGGCTCTTGCAGACAGCGTGCAACAAGTGCAACTTGATCTATCGAACGCCATGACCGTTGATTCCATCCTCACGGGTGGGAATAGGCTTTCGTTCATCCACTACCCTTCAACTCTCGATATCGAACTCGACCGATTCCACTCCGCCGGCGAAGCGATCACCTTGGAAATCTTCTACCGTGGAGTTCCTATCAGTGCAGGGTTTGGAAGCTTTGAGTTCTCTTCACATGCAGGCGTCCCATGGGTGTGGTCACTCAGCGAGCCATACGGTGCTCGTGATTGGTGGCCATGCAAGAATCACCCGCTCGACAAAGCAGACTCCGTGGACGTTTGGGTTACCTGCGACAGTAGGTTCAAAGTCGGATCCAACGGCAAGCTGCTGGCTGTCATCGACAATGGAAACGGAACCAGGACGCACCGCTGGGCCACGCGGTACCCGATCGCTTCTTATCTTGTCTCTGTTGCGCTCACGGACTTTGCGGAGTTCTCGAACTGGTTCCACCACACACCGCAGGACTCCATGGAGATTCTCAACTACGTCCTCCCAGAACACCTTGCGCAGGCACAAGCGGAGCTGCCCAGGACTGTTTCGATGCTCGATGTCTTTTCCCGGCTGTTCGGTCTTTATCCTTTCATCAGCGAAAAATACGGACACAGCGAATTTGGCCAGGGGGGAGCAATGGAACATCAGACGATGACCTCCACCACCAACTTTGCCGAGAACACACTCTCCCATGAACTTGCTCATCAGTGGTTTGGGGACCTGATCACCTGCGCGAACTGGCCGAACCTCTGGCTGAACGAGGGCTTCGCGACGTATAGCGAGGCGCTGTATCTCGAAGCAACGTACGGTGCGGACGCCTTTCGAACCCATATGGAGAGCAAACTGGAAAGCGCTCTCCGTGCGCAAGGGACCCTGTACGTCGCTGATACTTCAACCGTGCAGAATCTCTTCAACAATAACCGGGTTTATTCCAAAGGGGCAGCGGTACTGCATATGCTACGACATATTCTTGGAGACTCCGTCTTCTTCCGGAGTGTTCGGAGCTACGTTGATGATCCCCGCTTCCGATTTGGAACGGCAACCACCGAAGACCTGCAGGGGGTATTTGAATCTGTCTCGGGTATGTCGCTCGACTATTTCTTCCGGCAATGGGTATATGGTGAGAACTATCCTCAGTACTCCTTTTCATGGAAGGATGAACAGGCGGCTGGGGGATACGTTACGACGGTCAAGATCCATCAGACCACACGAACGAGCAACCCGACGTTCTTTATCATGCCGATCGACATCAAGCTTTCCAACGGAGATCGGGATACAACGGTCGTGATTACTCCGGTTGTCGATGGAGAAGAGTTCTTGATCCAC
>DASRUE010000212.1:0-9391 GCA_035687895.1 Bacteroidota bacterium
CATCCATAGGGTTCTCCGGCCACAGATGTTTTGGGTAGCGACCGCGCATCTGCTTCCTGACCTCAGGATAGGCATTGGTCCAGAAGCTTCGAAGATCCTGTGTTACCGCGAGGGGACGGTGTGCCGGTGAAAGTAGATGGATCAACACATTCACCCTCCCGCCTCCAACGGTCGGTGTTTCGGTCTGTCCGAACATTTCCTGCAAACGGACGGCGAGGATTGGCGGGGCGCCGGCAGAATACTCAAGACGGATGTGCGAACCTGTCGGGACAGTGAGGGTAGCTGGTGCCAATCGGTCGAGGTCCCTCAGTTGTGAGTAGGAAAATTGCGACTTGAGAATGGCCTGCATGTCGAGGCGTGTGAGATGAGCGCGACGCACAATGCCGTCGAGAAAAGGGGTGAGCCACCGGTCCAGCGTTGCCGCGAGATGCTCATCGCTGAGCTCCGGCCAATCGCTGGCAACGAGCTTTTGCATACGAAGCCATTCACTCCTGCTCCTGAGCGATTCCGATTCCTTTTCCCAGGGAAGGCTCGCAATACCCATTTGTCTGATTCCCTCAACCATCGCAGCACACGCGCTGCTGCCACGGGGTTGAGCGCTTTGTTCCTCAACAATGAGTGCGTCGAGCATTAGCACCCGCCGGGCGACCACCATTTCTTCCTGAGTGTTCCAAAAAACCTCCTCCCGTGAAACGATGTTGTCGGCAAACACCTCAAGAAGGTCCGACTTCAACAATGGAGCCGCGAGGAAGACGCGGACCTCCGTTCCGACTCCATCAACCTCAGCGATGGCAAGAAACTCCTCCCGCGCAAGGAGGCTCCACTCAGGAAGCACGGCACCGGTTCCACCCGCCATTTGATAGCGTCCACCCTCGTTACCGCGTCGCTTCGCGATCCGTTCCGGATAGGCAAGGGCAAGGAGGATGCCGAGCCCCTTCTCCGTAGCAGCCTGTTGCTCGATGACGCCCAGGTGTTCGCGCAGCCGACGGGCCTCGCCAAGAACCCTGTTTCGCGTCGCTCGGTCGTAGCCGGTACCTTTCCTGAGTTCAAACCAACGCAGTGTGAAGTCAATATCAACACCTTGCTGGCCTCGCAGAAGATCCCGCTCTTCGAGGAGGGATGCAACATCACAGGCAATAGGGCCGAAATCGAGTTCCTTGCTGCGAATGAGCATATGTGCCAGACGTGGATGAACAGGAAACTCAGCCATCAGGCGGCCGTGTGGTGTGAGGGTGCCGACATCGTTCAGTGCGCCGAGTGTTTGCAGCAGGTCTTTTGCCTGCGCGACGTGGGGCTGTGGCGGTTGGTCGAGGAATCGAAGCCTGTCACCGTTGCCCGCACCCCACCGCGCGAGCTCAAGGACGAACGGAGCCAAATCCGTGCTCAAAATTTCCGGAAGGGGGTGCGTTGGAAGCTGCTGATGTTTGGTTTCCGTCCAGAGTCTGTAGCAAACACCAGGATGTTGACGGCCAGCTCGTCCGCGACGCTGGTCGGCGGACGCTCGCGAGACGGGCGTCGTGACGAGTCCCGACATCCCGCGGCGCGGGTTGAAACGCGCACTCCGGGCAAGGCCGGCGTCGATCACCACACGCACACCGTCGATCGTTAGACTTGTTTCAGCGATGCTGGTTGCGAGGATCACCTTGCGGATGCCATGTGGTGCCGGCGCGAGTGCTGCGCGCTGTGTTTCATCGTTCGCATCGCCATACAGTGTGTGGAGGGAGACATCGGGAGAGAGTCCTTCGTCGCGGAGAATCCGTTCAACCCTGTGGATCTCGCGCTGGCCGGGGAGAAAGGTGAGGACATCGCCGGGAGTCTCGCTGAGCGCGCGCCGGATAGTTTCAGCCACCTTTGGTTCGATAGGGCCGTGGTGGGGTAAAGAAAGATAGCGGGTGTCCACGGGAAAGCTCTGACCGGCGCTTTCCACCACGCGTGCCTCATGCAGAAGGCGCGCGAGAGCTGCGCCATCCAGCGTTGCGGACATCACGAGCACGCGCAGGTCGTTGCGGAGATTCTCCTGCACGTCAAGCGTCAGGGCGAGGCCGAGGTCGGCATGGAGGCTCCGTTCATGGAACTCATCAAATACAACGACCGATACACCGGGGAGGTCCGGCTTCTCCTGCAGCATTCGGGTCAGCACCCCCTCGGTCACCACCTCAATCCGCGTTGTCCGGCTCACGCGGCTGTCGCCTCTCGTCCGGTATCCGACTGTTCCTCCCACGGTCTCACCACGAAGGGAGGCCATGAACTCCGCTGCACGCCTTGCTGCCAATCTTCGCGGCTCCAGCATGATAAGTCGCGCTCCGTCCATCCACTTTTGTTCGAGAAGCGCAAGAGGAACCCTCGTAGTCTTTCCCGCTCCGGGTGGGGCAGAGAGGACTACCGACCTCGATGTTTTGAATGCGTCGAGGAGCTGAGGAATGACCGGATCGATTGGGAACGTTCGAATCATGTGTCTGCAAAATTGAGAATGCTTCGTAGTTAAGGAATGCAACGCTTCACACATTGTCAATGAAGGGATCTCGGAAGCGGGACATTTCGTTGCTTCTGCGCGCAGGTTTTGGTATATTTGGCCGTTGACTTTTTGGACGCTTAGCTCAGCTGGTTCAGAGCGCCGCCCTTACAAGGCGGAGGTCGTAGGTTCGATCCCTACAGCGTCCACTCATCACACGACCCCGATAGAGAAATGGGGTCCTCTATTCGTTTGCTGCTCGTCGATTGTTCCCAACCTGTTCCTGACATGAGGAATGTCCATGCATATCGCAAAGCGGATGAAAACACTCGGGACGGAGACCGCGTTCGAAGTCCTGGTGAAAGCCAAAGCGCTGGAGGCGCAGGGGAAGCATATCGTTCATCTCGAAATTGGTGAACCGGATTTCGACACGCCGGCGAACATCAAGGGCGCAGCGAAGAAGGCCCTCGATGCCGGGTTCACGCATTACGGGCCGGCTCCCGGACTTCCCGATCTGCGGAAGGCGATTGCCGACTTCATGACAAAATCCCGTGGCGTCGAATTCAGTCCGAATCAGGTCGTCGTCACCCCCGGTGCCAAGCCGATTATGTTCTTTGCCATTCTTGCGTGTGTGGATGAAGGCGATGAGGTGATCTATCCGAATCCAGGTTTCCCCATCTATGAATCGGTGATCAACTTCGTTGGTGCCACGGCGGTTTCGCTCCCACTGAAGGAAGAGAAGGAATTCCGCTTCGGCATCGAGGATCTCCGGAAGCTCGTCACTTCCCGGACACGCATGCTGATCTTGAATACCCCACAGAATCCCACCGGCGGCATCCTGACGCGGGAGGATCTGAAGAAGATCGCGGAACTTGCCGTGGAACGTGACCTGATTGTCCTCTCCGACGAAATCTACTCCCGTATTCTGTACGACGGGTTCCAGCATACGAGCATCACTGAGTTTCCCGGTATGGTGGAACGGACAATCATTCTCGACGGATTTTCCAAGACGTTTGCCATGACCGGCTGGCGACTTGGATTCGGGGTGATGCCGGAGAGCCTTGTCCCGTTTGTTTCCCAGTTGCAGATCAACAGTAATTCATGTACTTCCAGCTTCACCCAAATGGCTGGCGTGGAAGCTCTGATAGGACAGCAGAAGGATGTGGGGGTGATGGTGCAGGAGTTCAAGCGACGTCGCGATGTGATCGTGGATGGCCTGAACGCGATTCCAGGATTTCGCTGCCATCGTCCGTTGGGCGCATTCTATGTGTTTCCAAATACTGCCGGGACGGGCAAGACCTCCCGCTTTCTTGCGGACTATCTTTTGAATGAAGCCGGCGTCGCATGTCTCTCCGGGACAGCCTTTGGCCGGTTTGGTGAAGGCTTCCTCCGCTTCTCGTATGCAAACTCAGTGGAGAATATCCAACTCGCCTTGGAACGGATCAGGAAAGCAATACAGCACCTCTAAGGCTTCCATTCCCCGGCGCGTCATCGGCGAAAATCAAACGCATAACACATGCCATCTCCCAAGATACCACCGCAAATACTCCCACAGAAGTGGTTGCAGGAAACCGCTGGGAGCCTGACTTCCGATATCGACCGTCTTGCACGGATGGAATCGAATCTTATTATGGAAGGCGAGCCCGGCGTCGGGAAGCGTTTCTGCGCGTACTTGATTCATATGAAGAGGAAGCGCGGGAGAGCAGCGAGCTTTGTTGAAGTAACCCCTGAAATGTCAGAAGAGGAGATGAAAGTAATTCTGTTTGATGAAGATCGGCGGCGGCAGGAAGGAGTGTTAGGACGCCCGATTCCAAGGCTCGATCTTTACTCCACCCTCTTCATCCGTCGGATCAATCAATTCTCGCTCCTGGAACAAACCCGTCTTGCCCGATTCCTCATTCAAAATGAAGCCGACGCCGTGCAAGGCAAACCCGCAATTCGCGTGATTACGTCGAGCCCCATACCTTGGCCCGAGGTAATACGGGGGAAAAATCTCGTGGATTCCCTCGCCCAACACATGGCCGGGTTTGAGCGCTTCATGATTCCGCCTTTGCGTGAGCGAAAGCAGGACATTCCCGGCATCGTCCTCACGATCCTGCGGGAGTTACCAAAGAAACTCGGCGTGCGCGAACTTCGCGTCGATGCAGAGACGCTGGCGATGTTGGCGCGGCACCAATGGTGGGACAATGTACGGGAACTCCGTCTCGTGATTGAGGAGTCGGCGGTCACCTCGGCAGATGACACGCTTCTCCTGCCGGCGAGATTCTTTGATGAATCGGAGATGGTGTTTGATCTCATGCGCTCGCTCCAATCCGGGAAGCGGAGCTCGATTGAAGACGCGCTGGGGTTTCTGGAGAAGTCCATCGTTCAACGTGCACTGATGCACTGCGGGTTCGACTACGGCAAGGCGTGCCGTCTTCTCAACCTAACCGAACAAAACCTCCGCTACCGGATTAAGAAGCACAGCATCTACGTCCCCGCCGGCGAGAAGTAGCCTACCCGCCGATGCCCCACCGGCCGGTAACTCGCGTCAATAGACTTCCAACAATCATACCGATGAGATAGCCGTAAGGGACTCCCATTGCCAGCACTCCCACAGGGATGGCGATAGCGAAGTCTGAAGGGACAGCGGCAGTTTCGCGGAGCAACTTCATCAGGGTCAACGCTTGAACGAACAAGATGACGCCGAGAATGGCGTGATGTCGGCAGAGGGAAACGAGTGATGGTGTCATCATACCGACATTCATTCAAAAGTTCACCCTTGGTGAAGAGGACTGAGCCTTGACTATGCACTCGAGATGTTCTATTATCGTAAGGTCAACCAACTACCGTTCGTCACCGATCGCAGTCCTGCAAGGATCAGCGCGATCGACTAGCCAATTCACTCCATTCCGCCGTCAGCAATAGGATGAGCATTATGTCGACGCTTCGCTCCAGACTCATGTTTGGTCTCATCTTCTTCGGCTCCGTGCTCTCTTTGCGCGCTGGAGAATCGGTTCTCCGCTGGACAGGGGAAGTGCGCGTTCGCAGCGAATTGGACGGGCGCGATTTTCGTTCCCACACACCAGCCAATGCATACACGCTCCTCAGGACTCGTCTGGGAGTTGAAATTTCCCCGATGGAAAACGTGCATGTTTTTATGACAATTCAGGACGCCCGCGTGTTTGGGGAGGAACGGTCAGGGTCTGCGTTCAGCACCATAGCCAACACGAAGAACGTCGACCTCCTTCTCGGGTATGTCAGGATCGACGACCTGTTTGCCGATGGTCTGAGCATGTCGGTGGGGAGGATGGGCCTCTCCTATGGCAATGAGCGCATGATCGGCACGGTGGGTTGGAACAACGTCGGCCGCGCATTCGACGGTGTCCTCTTTCGGCTGAGCGACGATGCGTCTACCGTGGATCTGTTTGTCACCAGCATCGGCGAAACGAACGTTCCGGTCAACGTTGCCACTCCACTAACGGTGGCGAGCGCAAGCGACTCTGGCGGTTTGTTCTCAGGGCTCTATTACTCTCTTCGTACGGAATCACAACGGCAGTATGATGTGTATCTTCTTCACGAATGGGACCGTCGACAATCTACACCCGGGGATTTTGATATGTCCCGGTTCACAGCGGGGACCTTTCTTAGAGGTGTGTTCGACCAGGTGCGTTATGAAGGAGAATTCGCGTTCCAGTTCGGGACCCGGCAGGGGGATAATATCGCGGCGTATCTTTTGTCCGGTTCGATAGGATACATATTTGGTCAGGAGGGTGTTGCCTCTGTCGGGATGGGCTTCGATTATCTCTCCGGCACTCCATTGAGTTCGTCGGATCCCAGTTCATTCGAACCCGCCTTCCACACAGGGCACAAGTTTTATGGGTTTATGGACTATTTCATCAGTATTCCGACCAACACGTTCGGGCGCGGACTGCAGGACATGTACGTGGAGTTGCTGTTGAAACCTTTCGCTGCTTCCTCAATCGTCGTACGGGCACACAACTTCATGCTGGCGGAACCGTGGAGTGGACAACGAGACCTCGGGCAGGAACTGGACGTCGTCGGAATCTTCGACTATAATGAGCATGTTGCATTCGAAGCCGGTGCGTCCACGTTCATTCCGGCGACCGTAATGCGTGCATGGTTTAACGGTGCCGACGCGGCGTGGTGGGGATACCTGACGACGCGCGTCTGGTTCTGATAATTTAGTCCGATCCTCAATGCCCTTCCTCTCTTCCTCGAAGTCAGGCTGGCTCCTTTCTGTCATGCCCGGCGTATTGCTCGGGCTCGGATACTTCACCTGGAATATCTCCTGCATGATGTGTTAGTAAGATCCTTGCAGAAGCGATCGACTATGCAGTCAGGGTGAACTCGTTGCGGGCCGAGGCGAAGTAGCATCTCGTCCGAAAAGAAACAGCAACGCCCCGGAAGCACTCGGGGCGTTTTTGTTTCCGCACACGACTGTATCGTCTCAGGAAACACTCGCCGTGTTGGACCTGGGTACGCGGAGTTCTGAGAGATACTCGTGAATTGCATGAGCGGCCGTCTTTCCGTCCCTCATCGCCAGGATGACGGTTGCGCCGCCTCGCGACAGATCACCGCCGGCAAAGATTCCGGGCCGGCTTGTTCCCTGACGCTCGTTGGTGACCACTGTTCCCCGCTTGCTCGTTTCCAATCCCGGTGTGGTTGATTGGATGATCGGGTTGGGTTTCTGCCCGATCGCTTCAATTACTGTTTGAACCTCCAATTCAAATTCCGATCCCCTCACAGGAATCGGCTTTCGCCTTCCCGATTCGTCGGGCTCGCCGAGCTCCATACGCTGACATTCGAGAGCACGAACCCAGTTGTTGCCGTCGTTCAGGATCCGTGTCGGGTTGGTGAGAAGAAGGAACTCAATCCCTTCTTCTTCTGCGTGGTGGATCTCTTCCTCCCGAGCAGGCATCTCTTCTTTGGAACGGCGATACACAAGATATGCCTTCTCCGCTCCAAGCCGGCGTGCGGTCCGCACGGCGTCCATGGCGGTGTTCCCTCCACCTATGACAGCAACCTTCTTCCCGATCTTGATTGGAGTATCGAAATCGGGAAACCTGTACGCGCGCATCAGGTTAACACGTGTGAGAAACTCATTTGCCGAGTAGACGCCACTGAGGTTCTCTCCGGGCATCCCCATGAAATTTGGCGTTCCCGCCCCTGTGCCGAGAAAGATAGCGCTGAACCCCCACTCGTCAAAAAATTCATCGATCGTTGCCGTCCTTCCCACAACGAAGTTGGTTTCGATCTTGACGCCGAGAGCCTTGATCCGGTCTGTTTCCAGATCCAGAATCTCTTTCGGGAGACGGAACTCCGGGATTCCATAGCGGAGCACACCGCCCACTGCATGCAGCGCTTCAAAAATCGTGACTTGATAGCCGAGCTTGGCGAGTTCCGCTGCGCACGTAAGGCCTGAAGGTCCGGAGCCGACGATGGCCACCGTCTGGTCGATATGCTTCGTGATGATGGGAGCGCTGAAGAGGTGATTCTTCATTTCGTAGTCCGCGACAAACCGTTCCAGCTTGCCGATTGCAACGGGTGTCAGCTTCTTTCCCATCACGCAGAGCAATTCGCACTGACTTTCCTGTGGGCAGACGCGCCCGCAGATAGCCGGGAGATAATTTGCTTCGCGGATCTTGTTTACCGCACCAAGGAAGTCCCTTTGAAGTACGAGCTGGATGAACCCGCGGATGTCGATGTTCACCGGGCAACCATCCATGCAAACGGGGTTTTTGCATTCGAGGCATCGCGAAGCCTCAGTGATAGTACGGTCGATGTCGAATCCGAAGGAGACTTCCAGGAAGTTCAACGAGCGGTCTTCCGGCGCCTGCTCGATCGAATGTTGCCGCGGGATCTTCATTCGCTGGGAGGGCTTCAAAGGGTTGAGGACGGTCATGCGCGGCCGACCTCCCGTTCCGCCGCGGCCAGCCGGCAGGCATACTGCTCGTTCGAAACCTTTTCCATATCGATGTATGTTCTGTTCCGCATCATCAATTCATCAAAGTCAACTTCATGCCCTTCAAATTCCGGGCCGTCCACGCAGGCAAATTTCATCTGTCCACCGACGGTCACGCGACAGCCGCCGCACATTCCCGTTCCGTCCACCATAATCGTATTGAGACTGACATAGGTCTTCGTGCCATAGGGCTTCGTCAGCTGCGAGACGGCCTTCATCATTGGAAGAGGACCGATGGCATAGACTGCTCTGATGCCGGCCTTACCATCCAGCAGTTCCTTGAGCGCCTCCGTGACGAACCCCTTCCGTCCATACGACCCATCGTCGGTTGTTACGGTGAGATGGTCGGAACATTTGCTCATCTCCTCTTCCAGCACCACAAGGTCCTTGGATCGGGCACCGACAATTGAGTAAACGGTATTGCCTGCCTCCCGGAGTGCACGCGTGATCGGAAAGAGCTCTGCAGTCCCCACGCCACCTCCCACGCACGCGACGGTTCCATGATTCTGAATCGGGGTCGGGTTGCCGAGGGGACCGACGACATCTGTCAGGCTGTCGCCAACCTTCTTGGTACTGAGAAGCCTGGTGGTTTTCCCAATTGCCTGAACAATGAGTGTGATACTGCCGGTGGCAGGATCTCCGTCGACGATTGTCAAAGGGATGCGCTCGCCGTTCTCATCGACCCGGATGATAACGAAGTTCCCTGCCTTCCGCTTGCGGGCGATGAGGGGCGCCTTGATCTCATACTTTGTGATTGTGGGTGCGAGTTCTTGCTTCTTCAGAATGGGGAACATATGCATGGTGCTTTTTGGTGAAATAAGTGACTGTTGCCGGAAGGAACGCAATGGACATGCCAAGAATGGGGCAGTTGAAGAGCTAGAGAACCTGCATTTTTGAGTATCAGATTGGAATGCCCGACCCGCAAGAACGTCCCGGTTTTCCAGCTCCGGCAAACAATTGTCAGAAATGGGATA
>DASRUE010000213.1:0-8346 GCA_035687895.1 Bacteroidota bacterium
CTCAAGATACGGGATTGCCATCTTGTATTTTTCCCGATATGAGAGGTCCTCTTTATAACTCGAGCCCTTGCCAGCCTTCATGGCCGCTTCCGATTTCTTGTCTGATTCGGTTTTCATGGCCACACCCCAGTTGAGGTAACCAACGCCAAGGTTGTACATCGCATCCGAGGCAATCTCGTCTGTACTGGCAGGGTCGATGTCCAGCACCGCCTTCAACTGCTCGATGGCCTTTTCGTGTTCATTTTGCTTGAGGAGGTAGACACCGAATGCGTATCGACAGATTCTGTTCTTAGGATCAGCATCAACACAACTCTTGGTGAGGGCGAGGGCGCTGTCGGACTGGTTGCTCCGCTCATAGGCATCAATGAGAGCGGTGATGTTCTCGGGGTTGAGCGGCTCGGCACTATAGGCTATGCGGAATGCATCGGCCGACTTTGTGAACGCTGCCGTTGCCCCTGCTTCATCTTTTGCAGTCTTTTTCTCCTCCGCCAGAAAATAGTGGACCTGTCCGAGCAGCCGGGCCGCAGAGACATACTTGGAGTTCTTTTGCAGCGCAATGTCGAGGCTGGCTAATGCACCGCTGTAGTCCTTCTTGGCATAGTGGGCAACAGCGGCAAGATAATAGGTACTGGCACTGTCGGGAACGAAAGTAATCGCTGTTTTGAATTTCCCGATCGCCGTATCGTAGTAACTGGACGTGTCCTTTCCTTTGTTGTACGCGCTAATTCCCTCGTTTGTCATCTGTTGCCAGAGCGCAAGTTTGTTGTTCATGATCTCCTTCTTGTGGACATCGGAGATCGCCAGAGCCTTGTTGTAAGCTTCATTTGCAGCGACATATTTCTTCAGTTCAATGCGCACCTGACCAAGGAGGAACCATGCCTCTTCATTCTTGTCATTCTTTGCTACCTCCTTTAACAGGCTTTCTTCCGCCTTGTCGAATTGTTTCTGGGTGATATACAGTCGCGCCGAAGTTGTCTCGGCGGAGCCACACTGGAAACCCGTAAGGGTGAAGTAGGTCGCCAGCAGCGCGACTACGGCGCCGGGTGTGTAACGTCTCATGGGTTCTCCTCAGAATAGTCGGTGTGAACAGAGAATTGCGGTGAAAATATAGACAAAGGTCGTTTGAAAAGCAAGGCAGCGCTTTGACCCTCCAATCGCCCAACCCATTCATTACGTTGACTTTGGAGCCGCTTTTTGTTAGGTTGGTACCAGAATTCTTAGCATCAGAAAAAACAATTAGAAGGCACTGCGGCTCATTTGGGGTTCGTGCCTAACTCAACGAATGGAATCGCGCCCGCCGGATCGAGTGGAGAACAAGACCTACCTTGTTTCATCGGAATCATGAGCACAATAGACTATGTCACCCGGTCTTCGCACGTCACGCAATCTCTGGAGATCAACGTAATCGGTTGCATCCCCTGTGAGCGATGGAGGTGATGCATGGAGTGCACCTTCTGCAAGATCATCTCTCATCACCTTCCCGCCGAAGTGTTGTACGAAAACGACCATGTGATTGCGATCCTCGATATCAACCCGATCCATTTCGGCCATGCCCTTGTTATTCCAAAGACACATTGCCTTGATTTTCTCTCCATTCCGGAGACCGATCTTCACGACGTTCTTCATACAACTCAGATAGTGGCCCGGGCAATTGTGAAAAGTCTCAAGTTGGAAGGTTTCAACATCTTCTCGAACAACGGCAGGATTGCCGGGCAGTCTGTTTTTCACTTCCACATGCACATCACCCCCCGTTATCCGGGCGACAACATCAAGTTCGTGCTTGAATTAAAATCGTACCAGGCAGGAGCGATGGCCGATTACGCCGAAAAGATTCGAAAGCATATATCAGAGCAATAGACCATAGGAGACGACCGCTATGCCATCATATCAGAAGTTGAAACCACCGACTCGAGGACAGAAGATAACAATTGTCAATGGAACACTCCGCGTGCCAGACGAACCGGTCATACCGTTTATTGAAGGTGATGGCACCGGGCCGGATATCTGGCGTGCCTCCCGGCTCGTGCTGGATGCGGCAGTCGCAAAGGCCTATGAGGGGAAAAGGAAAATTGCCTGGTTCGAGGTGTACGCGGGCGAGAAAGCCAATGTCGTCTATGGCGAAGGGACTTGGTTGCCAGACGACACCCTCCAAGCAATCAAGGAGTACGTCGTTGCTATCAAGGGACCTTTGACCACACCGGTAGGTGGCGGGATCAGGTCCATAAACGTTGCACTCCGCCAGATGCTCGATCTGTATGTCTGTCTCCGCCCCGTGCAATACTTTGCGGGCGTCCCATCACCGGTGAAGCATCCGGAGAAAGTAGAAATGGTGATCTTCCGTGAGAATACCGAGGACATCTACGCCGGAATCGAATGGAAGGCGGGCACCCCGGAAGCGGCAAAGGTCGTCCAGTGGCTCCAGACTGAGATGGGAGTGAAGAAAATCCGATTCCCACAGACCTCCAGCATCGGCATCAAACCCGTGTCAAAAGAAGGGACTGAACGCCTGGTTCGTGCAGCTATCAAGTATGCAATTGCCAACAAGCGTAAGTCCGTTACGTTTGTACACAAAGGAAACATTATGAAGTTTACTGAAGGCGGTTTCAGGGATTGGGGGTACGAATTAGCAAAGCGCGAGTTTGCACATGAAACCATCTCGTGGGATGAATGCGGCGGGAATCCTCCTTCCGGCAGGATCTTGATCAAGGACGTGATTGCAGACGCGTTCCTCCAGCAAATCCTCACCCGTCCCGCGGAATACGATGTGATCGCCACATTGAATCTCAATGGGGATTACATTTCTGACGCTCTTGCAGCCCAAGTCGGTGGAATCGGGATAGCTCCCGGAGGCAACATCAATTATGAGACCGGATTCGCTGTGTTCGAAGCGACTCATGGCACGGCACCCAAGTACGCTGGTCTGGACAAAGTGAACCCGGGTTCTGTCATCCTGAGCGGAGAAATGATGTTCCGCTACCTTGGATGGAAGGAAGCTGCGGACCTCATCCTCAATGCACTCAACAAGACCATCCAAGCGAAGGTGGTGACCTACGATTTCGCCAGACTAATGGAAGGCGCCAGGGAAGTCAAGTGTTCGGAGTTCGGCGAGGCGCTGGTGAAGAACATGTAGTGGCAGGGTGGGCCGGCAGACAAGGGTTTTCAACAGAGACATTTCCTTGCTGGCGATCCGCACATCCTTTGGATCTCAACACTTGAAGCAACGTTCCAGTTTTTCTTGATTCAGTTTCCCAATCTCCACCCCATTTCAGGCATGGACGTTGGATCTTTTTCGGACTGATGTCTTGTTAGTGCCGCGAGACGCCACGTCCCATCCACCTTCTGGCTCTGATGGTTTTCAGGACCTCATAGGCCACAACCGGAACCTCAAATGGAGCAGCTGTACTGTTGAGTGCGTCCAACACTGGAGCAGCGATGTTGTAGTGAGGGTTGTCCACAAGTCCACGCAACACATGCCCAGCGCCTTCCCGGACCCACACTGAATCTACGTGGGCAAGCAGTTCTTCCAGCAGCGGAACAAGGGCGGTGTCTCCACAGGCAATCAATCCTTGTGCGGCCAACCAACGTATGTCTCTCTTCTCATCCGACAGGGAGAGAACCAGTGCATCCACAGCCCTCTCTCCTTTGATTTCTCCCAGAGCCTTCACTGCCTCCCATCGCACCCGACTCTCAGGCAGTTTCAGAAGATGTCGGAGATGATCCACCGCATCTCTCCCATACCTTACGAGTTCCTTTCTCGCTCTCTCTCGTACAGGAGCCTCTTCACTGGAAAGGGCAGAGGTCAGCGATGTGATCACCACATCCACCTCTCCCCGAGTTCGTGTCGTCGTCCCCGCCTCTATGCTTCTCATACCCCCCCTCCATTCGCTTTGCCTTCTATCTAGTATAACAGCATGGATGGCGCTCGTGTTTCCTTGTGATGCAGTCTCTCCGGTAGACACATCGGTGAGATGGTGCTAAGTTCTTTCTGCGGTGGAGTTTCTGCAATCCGTTCGCCGAGTTCATAGTGGTTGGATGAGCACGCCATCCTTTGTTGATATCGACAACGATGGTGATCTTGACCTGCTCGTCGGGGCCGAGGACGCACCGCTGATGCAGTTCTTCGTGAATCAAGGGTCAAATGTATTTGTGGCCGACAACGGCACCATCGCCGGAGTCACCTCGGTGCGTGATGGACATCCGCACTTTGTAGATCTTGATCGGGATGGGGATTACGATCTTCTGATTGGAGGTAGCAACGGTCGTCTGCCATTCTACGAAAACACCGGATCGCCTCTGTACCTGCATGGACACGCAACGATGCGCTGGTAGCGGAGGCGACCGTCCGGCAGAATGCAGCCCCCGGATGCGCTGACCTTGATGAAGATGGGAAGGCGGATATCGTGGTGGGAGAGTACACCGGGAATTTCACATTCTTCAAGAATCAAATCCCGACCTCTGTCGGGCAAGGCGAGGAAAGGCTCCCGGCAAGTTTCACGCTGCTACAGAATTATCCGAACCCGTTCAACCCGCGAACGACCATCGGTTACACGATTCCATCGAATCAGAGGGTGAGGTTGAAATCTCTGACGTACTTGGAAGAAAAATCGCAACTCTCGTTGATGAGCTGCAGACCGGAGGATACTATGAAGTATACTTTGATGCGCGAGAGCTTGCCGGCGGACTCTATTTCTATCGCCTTGTTCGTGAAACAAGCGAAGAGACAAGGAAGCTGCTTCTTCAGAAACCGAGAACACTCTAAAAAACAAAAGAGGCGTCTACTTGGACGCCTCTTTGGCTTCTTGATTTTCTCTCCTATCGCGGAGTCTCTTCAGTAACCGCCGGGGAACAGAACTCCTTGAATACCCCGATCAGGTGCTGGGCGATCTGAAAGGCATCACGGTTTTCGATCTGGTAACGGGGAACGAAGTGGACAAGCTGCCCATCCTTGTACAAAGCCATGGAAGGCGATGAGGGAGGAATATTCCCGAAGTGCTCCCTCGCCCGCGCAGTGGCCTCGATATCGCCACCAGCAAACACGGTGGTCAGATGGTCCGGCTTCGCCGGAGACTGCTTCAACGCCATTGCAATTCCGGGACGGGCTTTCCCTGCAGCACATCCACAGACAGAATTCACCACCAACAGCTGCGTCCCCTTCCCTTTCACCGCCGCGTCCACATCTGCTGCACTCCGCAGCTCACGGAACCCCATGCGTGTCAGCTCATCCCGAAACGGTTGAATCATTCTTGGGTCATACTGCATGTCCGGATCTTCCTTCCTGAATTTTGAATGAACAGTCTTTCAACAACACGTAGTGAACTACCCTTACTAACTTATTTCTTCCCTCGAAGGTTCCGCTTCTTTTTTGGTGCTGATAACTTGCGCCGTCTGACCGTTGCCTTTTTCGCTTTTTCCCTGGCCGGCGGCTTCCGGGTTTTGGAAGTCCGCTTGGGCTTCGCCCGGCCATTTCTTGCCTTTTTGAGCCTCGTTTTTCCGGGAGCCCCGATCTTTTTCCTCTCTGCGGCAATCAGGTTGAGCGCACTCCCTGCTTTGAACCAGCCGATCTGGTTTTCGTTGAACGTGTGGTTCAGCAGACATTCGTCCACGGATCCATCGGCATGTTTCAGGATCATCCGGAGCGGCACACCCGGCGCGAAGGTCGTCAGTCCGACGATCGAGATCCGGTCGTCTTCGCGCACCTTGTCATAGTCTGCTGGGTTGGCAAACGTCAGCGGCAGCATTCCCTGTTTCTTCAGGTTGGTTTCATGAATGCGGGCAAAGCCCTTCACCACGATTGCCTTGCCGGCAAGCCAGCGGGGTTCCATGGCGGCGTGTTCGCGGCTCGAACCTTCACCGTAGTTTTCATCTCCTACCACAACCCAGGCGATCCCCTGCGCCTTGTAATCACGGGCAACTGTAGAGAACTCCTTCATCTCGCCGGTGAAGATGTTCCTCCCGCGTCCAGCTTCGCCGCTGAACGCGTTCACCGCACCGACGAACATGTTGTTCGAAATGTTGTCCAGATGACCGCGATATTTCAGCCACTTGCCCGCTGGAGAGATATGGTCCGTCGTGCATTTACCTTTTGCTTTCAAGAGCAGTGGAAGATCCACAAAGTCACGGCCATCCCAGGCGGGGAACGGTGTCAGCGCCTGAAGTCGGTCGCTGCCCCGCTTGATCGTCACGCGAACACCTGCACTGTTCTTCGCAGGTGCAGTGTAGCCCTGTTCACCCGGAGTGAATCCCTTCTTTGGCAACTCGTCGCCTGTCGGAGGATCCAGCTTGACCAGCTCTCCCCTCTCATTCACCAGTGTGTCCGTTAGCGGGTTAAATGTCAGCTTCCCCGCAAGAGCGAATGCCGTGACGATCTCCGGGCTGGCAACAAACGCATGAGTATCGGGATTAGCGTCGTTCCTTCCGGCAAAGTTCCGGTTAAATGAGGTAATGATTGAGTTCTTGTCACCCCTCTTGACGTCATGGCGCTTCCATTGTCCAATGCATGGCCCACATGCATTTGCTAGAACGAGTCCACCAACATCCGTCAAAATCTTGAGATGGCCATCCCGTTCGATTGTGGCCCGTACCTGCTCGGAACCGGGAGTGATCGTAAATTCCGACTTCGCTTTCAATCCCTTGTTGAGCGCTTGCTTCGCAATGCTGGTTGCACGCTCGATATCTTCGTAGCTCGAGTTCGTGCAACTGCCGATGAGAGCAACACGGAGTTCCTCGGGATAGTTGTTCGACCTAACCGCCTGGGCAAACTCAGAAATTTTCCATGCCTTGTCCGGAGTGAACGGCCCGTTCACATGTGGCTCCAACTCAGACAAGTTGATCTCGATGACCTGATCATAGAAATGCTCGGGGGTGCCGAGCACCTCTGGATCGGGTGTGAGATACTCGGAAATACGGTCAGCCCATTTTGCAACTGCAGCACGTCCCGTGGCTGCGAGATAGTCCGACATCCTCGAGTCGTACGGGAAGATGGATGTTGTCGCCCCTATCTCTGCGCCCATATTACAGATCGTCCCCTTGCCAGTCGCGGAAATGGATTTCGTTCCTTCTCCAAAGTACTCCACGATTGCCCCGGTTCCGCCTTTTACTGTTAGTATGCCGGCAACTTTGAGGATCACGTCCTTTGCCGAGGTCCAGCCATTCATCTTGCCGGTCAGTTTCACGCCGATAATCTTCGGGGATTTCAGCTCCCAAGGCATTCCGGCCATGACATCAACAGCATCCGCACCGCCAACGCCAATGGCAATCATCCCGAGCCCGCCGGCATTGGGTGTGTGCGAGTCGGTCCCAATCATCATTCCGCCGGGGAAGGCGTAATTTTCAAGCACCACCTGGTGAATGATGCCAGCGCCGGGCTTCCAAAAGCCGATCCCATGTTTGTTGGAGACGCTGGCAAGAAAATCAAATACTTCTTTGTTGTCGCTGAAGGCCTGCGCGAGATCCTCACGTGCCCCCACCTGAGCTTGAATCAAATGGTCACAATGCACGGTGCTTGGCACGGCGACCATGGGAATGCCCGCAGACATGAATTGCAGTAAAGCCATCTGCGCCGTTGCATCCTGCATCGCTACACGGTCCGGTGCAAGGTCTACGTACGTCGTTCCTCGTTCAGCCGATGACTTGGCAAATCGCCAATAGTGGGCGTACAGAATCTTCTCCGTCAGTGGCATGGGACGTCCCAGCAACTTGCGGATAGCCTTGACACGTCCTGGAGTCCGTGAGTACACCTTCTCGATAAGATCAAGATCGAATATCATCGTCTGAAATCCCGGGCTTTGTAATGATGATCGAACAACGAAAGACTGGAGTGACTACCTGATGTTGCATCAAATATACGCATACTCTCCCATGCGTGCAAGCACACGGAACTTGGAGAGAGAGCAGCAGGTGCGTTGGTTGCAATAGTGTCCGTTTTTTGGTACTTTTTTGTCAACACACACATCGGGTAGACGCAAATCGCTGGATGGCAACAACACCTCTCGAACAACAAGAACACCAGGACGACGTTCTTACTCAGGACCCTGCCAAAGTTATTCTGTTCAACGACGAAATCCACACGTTTGAAGAGGTGATTCTGCAACTTATCAAGGCCATCCGGTGCACGCAAACCAAAGCAGAAGCCCTGGCGTGGGAAGTGCACAACTCCGGGAAGGCCATAGTGTATGCCGGGGAGTTGATCCGGTGCATGGAAGTGAGCGGCGTACTGGAGGAGATCAAACTGATGACGCAGATTGAGGTGTGATAGGAATTGATGACATCGTCTGAAATACGGAACAGTTTCCTGAAGTTCTTCGAAGAACGGGGCCATCGGATTGTGCCAAGCTCCTCCGTGATCCC
>DASRUE010000214.1:0-7901 GCA_035687895.1 Bacteroidota bacterium
CCGGACTTCCGCCGCGGAGTTGAAATCCTGCTTGAACGTGAAATGCAGGTTGCCTTCAAGCGCGTGCCCGAAGATAATCGCATCGTTGTAGCCGTGACGGATGAACATCTCCTGCAGGTTACGTGTCGCCTCGGCAAGAGAGGGAACGGGGAAGGCGACATCCTCGATGATCACGGTGGTGCCGGTTTTCCTCATCGCTCCGACCGCAGGGAAGAGACCCTTGCGAATGTCCCATAGCTTGCCGAACTCCGCAGGCACACTCGTGAATTCAACAGGGCGGATCTTTTTCAATCCCCCGATGGCTTCGGTGATCTCGATAATCTGCTCGCTCAACCCGACGGCATTCAGTCCGCGGGTTTCGACCAGCAACGACGCAGCTTGCTCATCCAACGATTTCAGGAATGGAGGCATGCCGCTCTTGTTTTCCACCGCACGCAGAGAGGCACGATCCATTAATTCAACTGCTTCAACACTACATCCCTTGAGAATCATGACCGCTCTGCAGGCAGTATCAGTATCGGGAAAGAGCATCAGGGAACTTGCCTTGTGGCGCAGCTCGGGTACTGTGTTGAGTGTGACTTCTGCGATGAACGCCAGCGTTCCTTCCGAACCCACCATCAGGTGCTGAACGATTTCGAACGGGTCATCAAAATCCACCAGGGCATTCAGACTGTAGCCCATGGTGTTTTTCATCTTATACTTCCTGCGTATTCGCTCGGCCAACGGCGTGTTGCCTTTCACCCGTGTAGCAAGCTGGTCGATGCGGGCAAGGAACTGACCGTGTGTCGACTTGAACCTCTCGCGACTTTCCGGATCGCTTGTATCGAGAACCGTTCCATCGCGAAGGATGATGCGCATGGACTTCAGAGTGCGATAGCTATTCTGGGCCGTCCCACAGCACATGCCACTGGAGTTGTTGGCCACGATACCACCGATCATGGCGGAATTGATCGAAGCCGGATCGGGGCCGATCTTTTTCTCGTACGGGGCCAGGAAGATGTTGGCATGTGCTCCGATGATACCCGGTTGCAGTGCGATTGTCGAAGCATCGTGTGCAATGGTGTAGTTCGTCCAGCCATCCAGCATTGCCAGCACGGAATCGGAAACCGCCTGTCCCGAGAGACTCGTCCCCGCAGCGCGGAAGGTTATCGGTGTTTTGAGTTGCATTGTTTCCCGAAGCACCCGGATAACCTCACTCTCATCTCTCACACGAACCACGAGCTTTGGTATAAGACGGTAGAAACTTGCATCCGTCCCGAATGCCAGCGTGCGCATATCGTCGTGGATGAGCCGGTTCCGGGGAATGGTGGTGCTGAGTCGGTTGTAGAGCGTTTCGTAAGTGCCGGTCAGCATGTTACCTCGGGAGTGATGGGGTATAACTGCGGAGTCGGCCGTGTGCCCATACGTCACCCCGCCAACTCATGAAAGTACAGACTTTCTTGACCACCGGTATCATCTACAGAAACACATTTGCCTACAGAAACGCAACCACGCCTACACGTAATGGGGCGCGATGCGATGGCGAAATACGTCGCGGCGTTCGGTCCTAAGTATAGTAGGCAAACGCATCAGATCCAAACGCAAAGCGGCGGACCCTGGTGGAGTCCGCCGCCTCTTGTGATTCTAGATTCAGTGATTTCGTTACAGTGTGTACCGAACGCCGAATTGCATTTGCCAGCGCGAGAGGATATTGTCTGGCTGGAACGGATCTGGCTGCCCGGTATACTGATAGCGCGGTTTGCCGTAATTCGGGCCAGCGGCCGTCTCAAAGCTCCGGAACTGTAACACGTTTACCGTTTGATTGGCGCCGGTGTTACGCACCCATCCTGCTCCGTTATCGAAAAGATTCATCAAGTTGAGAATATCGATCGTGATCTCAACCTTGTGTCCTGCAATCGCTGGGATCTCTTGTGCAATGCGCAGGTCCACCGAGCTGGACCAAGGCTCACGAGGGCCTGATCGTTCAGACATTCGTCCTTTGTGCTCTTTCAGGTAATCATCACTTTCTATGAAATCAAAGAGGGCTTTATAGGCAGCGTCAGTTTTTGCCAGAGGGGCGCCGGTAGCAGACGGAACGAGTATGATGTCGTTTACATCCTTCGGTATGTACACGAGGTCATTGTCGCTTCGTCCATCACCGTTCACATCTCCTGTCACCATGTACGAGAACGGGCGCCCGGATTGTCCGTTGTAGTACAAACCAATTGTCGTGGCCAGGCCGCTTGGTTCCCATTCGAATCGATATGAGAGGTTTGCCAGGACATGATGCCGCCGGTCCCATTGTGAGTAGGTAAGCTGCGGCGCGTTGGGATTTCCTGGCGTCGGATTGAAGCGCCACTGTGAGCTGGCGGTCGTGGAGTTGTTGCTGTTGATATCCTTTGCCATTCCCCATGTGTACCCAAGGATCCCATTCAACCCTGAAGGAACATTGCGTTGAAAGTAGACCGTCACGTTGCTGTTATATCCTTGATTCGTATTCCGCACAAGGAAAATCCCGGGCGAAAATCCACCAGCGTCAATCCACTGCGTTGTGTATGTGGTCGAGTCTCTGAGGATCCCCCATACCTCTCGATTCTCTCCGACGATCATTCCTCCGGGGGTCAAAGATCCTCCGGGCCTTGGAGTTCCACCGCTGGTTGCCGCGTTGTTTTGCAGCCCCTTGAGATTGATGTTCTGCGTATAGACATCGTTCTTTGTTGTCGAGAATATCCCTTCGATTGTACCAACAATGTCGTAGGGCAGCTTGTAGTCGAATGCAAGGGTCCATCGTAAGACTGATGGAGCCTTGAAGTTCCGGTCTGTCAAGTCGACCTCCGCGCTCGGAAGAACGGACGCGGCGGGTTTCGGTTGATTGTTGGGATCGGGTATGAATTGTCTTACCGTGTCAGTACCAACGATACGGCCGCGCGTGTAGAAATCGACGCCGGTATTGCTGTACTGGTTCGACACCCACACAAATGGAAACCGCCCGGAGAAGATGCCAATTCCTCCGCGGACTTGGGCGGTGCGTTCTTCGTCGAGAGCCCAGTTAAAGCCTACACGAGGAGAGAACACTGCTGTAGTTTTGGGCGGTGTGTCGGTCCGATAATGGATACCAGTGACCGCGAAGAGCGTATCATCAAGGCGCTTGTTGTAATTTGGCTTGCTTGAATACTGCGGTATGTCAACTCGTACGCCACCGGTGATTTTCAACATCGGTGTAGCACTCCATTCATCCTGGGCGTAGAAGCCGTACTGTTTTGCTTTCCAGTTGGCCTCCTGCAGTGGGTCTGCAGTGGCGGAATACCTGTAGGTGTATGCAGAAGCGCCAGGGGTCCCATCGGGCGGTAAATCCTGAAGGAAGCGAGCAATGGAACTGTATCCGTACTGACCGAAGGCATCCGGAATGAAGAGGTTGCGGAAATTCAGGAGGGTAACCTTTCCGCCTAATGTAACGGTATGCCCCGGGAGGTACAAGGAGAAGTTGTCGGTGATTTCGGTGACTTTCTGGCCGAGCTCATTGTGGTGACGGAACTCCTCCGCCCCGAGCACGAGAGTTTGAGATTGGGTGGCTATGTAGAGCGTTGGAAACGCTTTACCATAGTACACGGGGTTGTCGAACTGATCATTGTATCCGACGATAAACTCGTTTGACATCATATTGCCAAAGACACTCGATAGTTGCAGTGCAATCGAATGTGTCTTGTTCTGAAGCTTGTAACGACCATTCTCAAAGTAAATGTCGGTGGTACCCGCTCCGCGTGAAGGCCGGTTGTCATCGACAGCGTGGAGATAGTTGTAACGGGCAGTGAGCTTATGGTCCTCGCCCAGGTTGTAGTCGAACCGCAAGAAGACCTTCTCGTTGTCGCTGACGGGGCTGATGGTAGTAAAAGAACCCGGATCATAGCCGTACTTCGATTTGAGGTAGTTCGAGAGCATGGCAAGAGAATCTGCGCTCGCAGTGTACGCGTTTGTGCTGATGGTTTGATTGCCGAATGTTCTCGAGAACGGTTGCTTGAATCTGGAAATCTCTGCATTGGCAAAAAAGAAGAGTTCGTTCTCGATGATTGGACCGCCGACCCTTGCACCGAACTGGTCATCAGAGAAACCATCGAGCTTCTTTTTCAGCGGGTACGTACTCGTGGGCGTAAGACCCATGAACTCCTGGCTTCGACCATAGTAAAAGGCCGATCCTCTATATTGATTTGTGCCAGACCGTGTGATCGCATTGATTCCAGCGCCTGTAAAGTCGGCCTGTCGCACGTCGTATGGAGAAACGACAAGTTGGAACTCTTCGATCGCGTCCAGACTGATTACCGAGATAATTTTCGTTGTCGCTTGTCCTCCGAATGTTCCGCTCGACCCAAGACCGAACAAGTCATTGAAGTTCGTTCCGTCGATCTGGATGTTGTTATATTTCGAATTCCTCCCAAGTGCGTTACCATTTCCTCCCGCAGTCGTCGCCGGGCTGAAGTAGGGTGATACTTTGTAATAATCTTGAAAGCTGCGACTGATAGTGGGGAGACGGTCGATGCTCTCTCGCGTCACGTTTGTTGCAGCACCTGTGTGGGAAGAACTAAAGACTGAACTTCGCTCGCCCGTCACGACGACTTCTCCCGCCTGGACGGCCTCTTCTGTCATGGAGAAATTAAGGTCGAGAGTCTGGGAAAGTTGGAGATAGATCCCGGTGCGCTCCTGTTTTTGATAGCCAACGATGGACGCCGTAACGGTGTACGGTCCACCAACACGAAGCCCGGGAACTGTGTAGCTCCCATTGTCGCGAGAGCTGGTGCCATAGGTTGTTCCGCTCGGGTTGTGTAGAGCGATAATGTTCACTCCTGGAAGAGCTTCACCATTGGCGCCGGTGACCTTGCCGTTGATTGCGGCTGTGGTGACGCCTTGTGCAAACGCGCCGTTGCACACCAGAACGAAAAGTACAACGCAGGCGAAGCATGAATACAACACGGTATTCGATGGCTTCATACAAACCTCCTGGATTAGGTGGGGATGATGGTTGAGTGTGAATGTTGGAATTGTGAAGAACGATGTCAGGCTGCGACTGAACTACCGCAAAACACAGCAAGGAACGAAAACGAATATTGAAGAGAGCGAAAGGTAAACGTCAGGCAATCACGTAGTGGTACAGCTTGCGACCCCAAAATAAGGAGGGGAATGTTGAAATACAAGATGGACTGCAAGAAAATTTTCCCGCGGCCGGGAGATGGTCGGGTAAGGCTAGTGGGTACTCAATACACAAGTTAAGGTATTTTTAAGCCGAAAGCCGTGCCGATGAGATTGAGATGACCACGTGAGAGATTCCTTGCGCCTCAAGTGCTGAATCCCTATCTTGAACCATCCTCCCCGGTCAATTCATCCTACATTTTCAAAGGTCTTCCATGCGATTGTTCCATCGCGTCCAGGTCGTCCTTGCTCTTGTCCTCGTACTCTTGGCCGGTTCTGCACACGGCCAGCAAGTTGCGATCAACGAAGTCTTTAATTCCAGTAGTAATGATGAGTGGATTGAGCTTCTCGTTATCCAGGACAGCCTGGATATGAGGGCGTGGGATGTCCGGGATTTCAGCGCGAATGGAGCAGCGCAAGCGCCTTTAGAGCTTACGACAAGCACCGTCTGGCAAAATCTCCGCGCGGGAACGGTCATTGTTATTGGAACGCCAACTGCAGCGTTTACCGAGGATACAGATCCTTCAGACTATCTCCTTATGGTGAAGTCGAGCAATTCGACCTTCTTCGGAACCACAACCGTCTTTTCTATTGCCAGTAGCAGCGATGCCGTTCAGGTGCGCACCGCTGCAGACCTCCATGTGTTCGGGGTTTCGTGGGGGACGGCAAATGCAGCGAGCATCCCTGCCCCCAAGGTACACTTCTCGGGTACACTGAGCAGCAGTCGGAGCATCTCGTTTAATGAGGATTCGTCTCCAGAGCTAACGCTGACCTCGAATTGGACAGTCAACGATTCCACCACAACAATTGGTCTAGGAAACACTCCGACAAATGCTGCCTGGATCAGCAGTCTCCGATCACGAGCGGATGGGTCGGGTTTGGCGGGGATTCAGCCAGACACTCTCAATGGTGGCGTCACGGGCCCCATCATCATTACGTACCGACCCGACACTGCCTACGCAGTCACCGATCTGAGAATCATCATCCCGACTTCGTTTGGTTGGTCGCGCTCTCCTTCAGACGTCAGTTTTACCAACATGACAGCGACGAATACCGTCTCGGGCGACACGGTGTACTTCACCAATGTGACATTTGCTGCTGACTCAACAGTGATCACCTTGGCCAATATGACCTCATCTGAGAACACATCGATCTATCCATTCCGGGTACAATCGAGGGTGAATCTCTTTGCGGATGTCTCTCCCATACCAAGGATCGTCGTATTCGGTCTCCCCATTCCGATCGCGGAGGCAAAAGCAAATGATTCCGTAGGTGTTCCGCTGCTGTTGAATTCTCTCATTACGGTCCGCGGCGTTGTGACAGTTGCGAATGAATTTGGCGGCCCCTCATACATCCAGGACAATTCTGGAGGCTTCGCCATTTTTGGGTCATCTTTCTCGGCGGCAGTTGCGGTCGGCGATGAAGTCGTGGTGTCGGGGCTCGTTCAGCCATTTTTCGGTCTCTCCGAGATCGTCAACCCCATTCTTCATTCGACGCTCACGACGGGGAATGTGGTGGAGCCGCTTGTCGTGACTGCAAACCAAATTTTTAGTGACGGTGGGAGGGGATTGGAAATCTTTGAAGGACGACTCGTCCGGGTCAACAATGCAGCTGTCACTGGTGGCGGGACCTGGGCAGCCAACACGAACTATCCTCTCAATGACCCGAGTGGCGGCACCCAGCTTCGTATCGATGATAGCACAAACCTGGTTGGAGCGCCGATACCTCTGGGCGCATTCGACGTCGTGGGTGTTGTCGGGCAGTTTGTCACCGCCCCTCCTTACATCGGTGGATACCAGCTCATGCCGCGCTCGCTGTCCGATATCATCTCTTCCGGGCCGATTTTCGCGACGTATCCTGTCGAGGTCGCAATTACTTCAACCAGCTTGACAATCAATTGGCAAACGATCAACAGCGGAACGACTCACATACGGTACGGAAGAACCCCCGCCTTGGAGCTCGGTGTTCAGGGGAACGATACGATGCAAATGAACCACATCATTGCGCTGACTGCCCTCGATCCGGCAACGGTCTATTATATCAAGGCCTTTTCGGTTGCCGGAGCTGACACCAGCGCGGCTTCGACACTCATCGCCAGCACCGCCTCGCCCGTGCAATCGACGGGACAAATTAACGCGTACTTCAACAAGAGCGTCAACACCAACCTCGCGTGGTTCCAGCTGGCGGCAGGGAATCAGGATTTCATCGTCCGGTTGATCCCGAGAATCAACAACGCGCAGCGCTCTGTTGACGCTGCACTCTACAGCCTGAGCGGGATTCCCGGGAGCACCATTGCCGCGGCGCTGGTTAATGCAAAGAATCGCGGGGTGAGAGTGCGCGTGATCTGCGAGGACGACAACCGCAACACCTCGGCCTATAACACCATTGCAGGCGCAGGCATCCCGATTATTACTGACAGATTCGATGCCATCAATAACGGTGTGGGACTTCATCATAACAAGTTCTTCGTTATCGATGGACGCGGCGGGGTGCCGGAGAGCGTCTGGGTCTGGACCGGCTCCTGGAATCCGACGGACCCGGGAACAACAAGCGACTATCAGAACGTCGTGGAGGTGCAGGACGCTGCTCTGGTTGGCGCTTACACACTTGAGTTTAACGAGATGTGGGGAAGCAACACTGATGTGCCGAACGCCGGGAACTCACGCTTCGGTGTTCGCAAAACGGACAACACCCCTCACCGCTTTGTCATCGGCGGAAGAAGCGTGGAAAGCTATTTCAGT
>DASRUE010000215.1:0-9502 GCA_035687895.1 Bacteroidota bacterium
GTGTCTGGTTGGTGAACACATCCTCGCGGGGCCGTGAACTGCTCATCGTCCGCATCACGATCTGGATTACCTTCCAAACAACATAGCCGAGAACCATCCAGAGGAAAAATCTCATGACATCCTATTGCTGCCTGATGGGATTGTAGTACTCCACCGCCGCCCTGTTCGGCCTGAAAATCTCATCCAGCAACTCGTTGTAGTGGTCTTTGTTTGCAACAAAATCCAGCTCCGAGGCATTCACAATAAGAAGCGGCGTAGCCTTGTATCGAAAGAAAAAGTAGTTGTACGCTTCGTTGAGATCCTTGATGTATGTTTCCGACATTTCGTTTTCAAATGTCCTCCCTCTTCTCCGTATGTTCTCCATCAACCGGGGAACACTTGACTGCAGGTACACGACGAGGTCGGGGGTCGGGATGTTGTGCTGGATGCTGGTGACCAGCGTTTCGTACAACTTCAGCTCCTCATCCTGCAGATTCAGATAGGCAAAGATCTTGTCCTTCTCGAAAATGTAATCCGTGACAAGAAAGCGATGGAACAGGTCTGCCTGGAAGAGGTCGCGTTGCTGTTTGTACCTCGTCAACAGAAAGAAGATCTGTGTTTGAAACGCGTAGCGCTCAGGGTCTCCATAGAAGTCCTTGAGAAACGGATTCTCTTCAAATTTCTCAAGGACGACCTTCCCCCCCAGTGTTTCTCCTAACATGGCAGCAAGTGTCGTCTTGCCCGCGCCGATTACTCCCTCAATGGCTATGTGGCGAAGGTCTGTTTTCTCGATCAGTGAAGCGAAGGGTTCCCGTTGCGACAATGAGACTCCAAGAATATTCGCGCCCGCATTCAGGTTGCCGGAACCTCCCACATTGGATTGTGCTCTTCGTGCCCCGGCATCCAGATAATTGACCAACTACAGCTTGATATGATGAAGCGACTTCACTACCCTCCCGGTATCCCGGCATGTTGCCACCATTTCCGCGACAGTCATTCCGTTCACGGGGTGAACCAAATCTGGCGCAATCTCATTGAGTGGAACAAGCACAAATTTCCTCTGTTCCATCTCTGGATGCGGGACGGTGACATTCCCGTCATCATGTACGTGCCCATCGTAAATAAGAATATCGATGTCGATCTCGCGCGGGCCCCAACGTTCAGATGCCGTTCTGCCCAATTCCTGCTCGATTGCTTTGAGCCGGGGATAGAGGACCTCCGGGGCAAGGGTTGTTTCAAGCTCGACCACGGCGTTAAGAAACCTCGGCTGGTCGACCTTCCCGAACGGATCGGTTTCGTAGATAGAGGATGTCCAGATCACCTTTACCGCCTCCAGCTTCTGGAGAGCATGCGTGGCATTGTTCAACTGAAGCTCCCGCTCGCCCATGTTGGACCCGAGGCCCACGAAAACTCTGTATGTCTTCATCGTTTCTGTGTGATTTCGACTTCCACATGGTCCACCACCCCCTTCACCGGCGGATGAGGCTTCCTGATTCTCACGGTCACTACTTCAATGTTAAAGAACTCGCGCAACAACCCCTTTCCAATGGTGTTGGCAAGTGCTTCAATGAGGTGGTACTTCTTGGCAAGGACAAGACTCTGGATGTAACTGTAGACCTTCTCGTAGTCCACTGTCCGTTTCAGTGAATCACTCTCCACGGCCGCGGAAAGGTCGCAGTACATGTCAACGTCGATTTCGAACTTCCCGCCGAGGTTCTGCTCATCAGCCAGCGCGCCGTGGTATGCGTAGAAGACGGCGTTCTTGATTCTGATGTGGTTGAGTTCAGTCATGATGTTCGAGGCCCAAAAAATATATACATTGCCCGAGGAAGAATCAATCCTTCAAAGGGTCACTCACCACAAGCACTAACTCCAACGCAACATCGAACATCATGCCTTTTCGATCTTTGCCCATGTATCCCGTAGTGTCACAGCCCGATTGAATACAAGAGAGCTCTCGCTTGAATCATCATCCACGCAGAAATATCCGAGTCGCTCAAACTGGAACCGATCCTGCGACCGGACATTCCTCAGGCCAGGCTCCACCTTGCAATGGCGCACCACGTCCAGCGAGTTCGGGTTGATGGACTCCTTCCAGTCGCCACCGCCTGGATTCTCGACGGTGAAGAGACGGTCGTACAGGCGTGCTTCAGCATCAACAGCATGTGCCGCCGACACCCAGTGAATTGTTCCCTTCACCTTCCGGCTGCTCTGGGGGGAACCGCTTCGTGTTTCAGGATCATATGTACATCGCAATTCAGTTACCTCACCCGTGTTGTCATCCTTGATCACACCAACGCACTTGATGATGTATGCATAACGCAGCCTGACCTCCGTCCCAGGCGACAGGCGGAAATACTTCTTCGGTGGATTCTCGCGGAAATCGTCTTGTTCGATGTACAGGACTTTGGAGAACGGGACCTTGCGCGTACCGGAAGTGGGGTCTTCAGGATTGTTCACGGCCTCAAGTTCTTCAACCGTGCCGTCAGGAAAGTTGTCGATGACCACTTTCAACGGACGAAGAACCGCCATCACCCGGAGGGCACGCCTGTTCAGATCATCCCGCAGACATTCCTCCAGCAGCAGGACCTCCGACATGTACTCTCTCTTTGCAACACCGATGCGATCTGCAAAAGCACGGATAGACTCCGGCGTGAATCCACGACGGCGCAACCCTGATATTGTGGGCATGCGCGGGTCATCCCATCCATTGACGTGCCCCTCCTCGACGAGTTGCAGGAGTTTCCTTTTGCTCATCATGGTGTATGTCAGGTTCAATCGCGCGAACTCAATCTGTTGGGGATGGTGGATGCCAAGCTCGTCAAGAAACCAATCGTACAACGGGCGATGGTTCTCGAATTCCAGGGTACAGATCGAGTGCGTGATCCCCTCGATTGAATCGGACTGCCCGTGGGCCCAGTCGTACATCGGGTAGATGCACCATGTGTCCCCGGTCCGATGGTGTGTGGCAAACAAGATGCGGTACATGACGGAGTCACGCATGTTGAGGTTGGGCGACGACATGTCGACCTTTGCGCGGAGCGTGCGAGACCCATTCGGGAATTCTCCTTTGCGCATCCGCTGAAAGAGGTCGAGGTTTTCTTCGACAGTCCGGTTCCGGTACGGGCTCTCCCTCCCCGGTGCGGTCAGCGTGCCGCGATACTCTCTGATCTCGTCAGCCGTCAGGTCGCAAACGTATGCTTTTCCCTTTTCAATCAACCGGACAGCATACTCGTAAAGTTGTTCAAAATAGTCCGACGCATAGTACAGCCTGTCTCCCCAATCAAAACCGAGCCACCGGACATCCTGCATGATTGAATCAACGTATTCCTGTTCCTCCTTTGTTGGATTCGTATCGTCGAAGCGAAGGTTACAGAGCCCATTGTAGTCTCTTGCCAACCCGAAGTTGAGACAGATGGATTTTGCATGACCGATATGAAGATACCCGTTTGGTTCTGGCGGGAAGCGTGTGTGAACCCTGCCGCCGTATTTGTTCGTCGTCAGGTCATCATCGACGATCTCGCGGATGAAATTCGTCCGTACCGGGGTATCCCCGCTTGCCTTGATGTCGCTGTTGTCTATGCTCATGGCAGTCGTATGCTTTCGATAGCAGATCTGATTCTACGGATGGTTTCATCTTTCCCGAGAATGAAGAGAATATCATAGAGGCCCGGGCCAACCCCCATTCCTGAGACCGCCAGCCGCAACGGATGAATCAAATCACTATTCTTGATCTTCAACGCTTCCGCTGTGCGGTGGAGAACGACCTCATAGTCGCTCTTTTGTGGGTGCTCAAGCCGTGAAAATTCCTCGAGGAGACTCTTGAGGTGATCCGCCGTCTCTTTTTTCCATCTCTTCTTCACAACATCCGGATCAAACTTGGTTGGTGATTGGAAGAAGTAAGGACTTTTCTCGACGAAATCCTTCACAAACGTCACCCTGTCGCGCATGGCGCCGATGACCCTCATCAGGTAGTCATCATCAAACTGAGCGTCGCGTACTGGCGAGTCCTTCAGATACTCTTTGAGCATCTCCAGCACTTCAGCATCTGATTTCTTCCGAAGGTGCTCGAAGTTCATCCAATCCAGCTTTTCGATATTGAAGACGGCCCCCGACTTGCCAACGCGATCAAGAGAGAATTCTTTCACCAACTCCTCGAGCTGGAAAATCTCGCGTTCATCGCCCGGGTTCCAACCCAACAACGCTACAAAATTGACAAGCGCCTCCTTGAGGTACCCCTTTTGCCGATAATCCTCCACCGCAACGTCTCCCTGACGCTTGCTCAGCTTCGACTTATCCGGATTGAGCAACAATGGGAGATGGGCAAATGTCGGAAGTTGCCAACCGAAGTACTGATACAACAGGACGTGCTTCGGTGTGCTGGAAAGCCATTCCTCCCCCCGGATGACATGAGAGATTCCCATCAAGTGATCGTCCACGACGTTTGCGAGGTGATAGGTCGGATAGCCGTCGGATTTCAAGAGCACCTGGTCGTCCACCTGGTCGCTGGCAAATTCCACGCGGCCACGGATGACATCATCAAAACCAACGATGGTGTCGTCTGGAACCCTCATCCGGACGACTGCAGGAGAACCTGAAACTAGTTTTTCCTTGATTTCGCCGGGCGCAAGTTTCAATGCGCGGCGGTCATACTTGGGAGGAAGCCGCATTGTCTCCCGCATTTTCCGCATCTCTTCCAGTTCCTCGGCAGTGTCGAACGCGTAATATGCCTCCCCCGAGTCCAACAACTGGTGTGCATACTGTCGGTACAACTCAAGTCGCTCCGATTGCACGTATGGCCCCGTCGGTCCGCCCTTCCCCGGTCCCTCATCGAAATCGATTCCGGCCCAGCGAAGGGTCTGTATCAGGTTACCCACCGCCCCCTCTACGTATCGAGCTCTGTCCGTGTCCTCAATGCGGAGAACGAATGTGCCGTTGTTCCTGCGAGCGAAAAGGTAGTTGTACAACGCCGTGCGGAGACCGCCGACATGCAAGTAGCCGGTGGGACTCGGTGCAAAACGAACACGTACCACGGGAAGGTTGGTCGCTTGATCGGACATCCCTGAACACTGATGAATGAGCGAGCTACGAAGGCTGTTAAAGAAGGCCTGAGTCCGGAGAGTAAGCCCCGGACAATGTACAAAAAAAGGTCTTGATTGCCAAGACTTGCACAGTTCAACCCGAGCGAGGAGCAGGTCTGTCGAGCAGTGTGTACTACTACAGACTGGAGACGGGAGCGGTTCAGGTCGGGAGGCAGATGTTACTAATTAAGTGACGCTCCCTGTCATGGATTCATCGCGTTCTTGAGCGAGCGGACCCATTGCTTCAGTTCCGGTAATGGCGTTTTTGACTGAAGTTTCTTGATCAGCGCGCTTCCCACAATAACTCCATCAGCGTTGGTCGAGAATATCTGCGCATCTTCAGGGGTCGCAATCCCGAATCCAACGAGGAGAGGATTCCTACTGACGTACTGACGTATCCTGTCGATATGGTCGGCGTTGGAATTCGATGAACCCGTTACACCGGTGGTGGAGACACAGTAGAGAAAACCACTCGACGCTTCATCGCATGCCTTGATACGTGCAGGCGAGCTGGTTGGTGCTACAAGAAGGATGTTCGCAAGCCGGTTTGTCTCCATCAGGTTCTTGAAGCGACCGGATTCTTCCAGCGGCAGTTCAGGAAATATCAATCCATCAACACCTGATTCTCTTGCATCACAAAAGAACTTCTCTGTGCCGTACCGGAGGACAGGATTGAGATATCCCATGAGTATGATTGGTATCGATGACGACCCTCTGATTTCTCTCACCTGCCGGAAAATCGTTGCCAGCGTCACGCCATTCCGCAACGCCACCGATGAACTGTGTTGAATAACAGGCCCATCGGCAAGCGGATCCGAGAACGGCATGCCGAGTTCGATGAGATCGGCGCCTGCGTCTCTGAGCTCGTGCGCCAACCCGACGGTGGATTCCAAATGTGGAAATCCTGAAGTAAGGAAGATGGCAAGGGCCTTCTCTTTTCTTGCTGCAAGTTCCGCAAGCGATGTATGGATCCGGTTCATTGGTGGGAAATCAACGTGCCCCGCGCTCTGCAAACGTGGCGATGTCCTTGTCTCCCCGTCCAGAAAGGCAAACGACAACGATGTCTTTCGTTGATGTTGTTGGCATAAGAGTATTGAGGTAGGCAAATGCATGAGCGGATTCGAGAGCAGGGATGATCCCTTCGGTGCGGGCGAGAAGAAACGCCGCGTCCAGTGCCTCTTGGTCAGTGACCGACACGTATTCAACGCGACCCAGGTCTTTCAATGCACTATGTTCCGGCCCCACTCCCGGGTAGTCCAATCCGGCGGAAATGGAATGCGCGGGTTCCACCTGCCCATTCTCGTCCTGAAGCAAATAGCTGTATGAACCGTGCAGAACACCGGGCATTCCTTTCGTCAGCGTGGCAGCGTGCTTGCCCGATTCGATTCCTAGCCCTGCTGCCTCAACTCCGATCATTCGTGCATCCGATGTCAGGAAAGGATAGAACAGCCCCATCGCATTGCTTCCGCCGCCGACACAGGCAACCAGAACGTCCGGCAAGCGTCCTTCCTTCTTTTCAACCTGCCTGCGCGTCTCAGCTCCAATTGTGGATTGAAAATCCCTGACCATCATTGGATAAGGGTGCGGACCGACGACCGATCCGATGATGTAAAATGTATCGCGTACGTTGGTGACCCAATCCCTGATCGCTTCGCTGGTGGCATCTTTGAGTGTCCGGCTGCCGGAACTGACGGGAATGACTTCGGCACCAAGCATCCGCATCCGTTCAACGTTGAGTCTCTGCCGGCTCATGTCTTCCTCTCCCATATACACACAGCACAAAAGTCCCATCTTTGCCGCTACCGTTGCCGTCGCGACTCCATGCTGCCCTGCGCCAGTTTCCGCGATGATTCTATTCTTCCCCGACCTCTTTGCCAGAAGGACTTGTCCGATGGTGTTATTGATCTTGTGTGCTCCGGTGTGGCAGAGGTCTTCCCTTTTCATGTAAATTCTCCCCCCACCATAGCGTTCGGTCAATCTTTCAGCAACAGTAAGCGGGGTTGGACGTCCGCCATACTCCTCCAGCATCTGGATGAACTCAGCGCGAAACACCTGGTCAGCCTTCGCCGCAGCGTATAACATTTCCAACTCGGAGAGTGCCGCCATCAACGTCTCCGGTACAAACTTCCCCCCGTACGCACCATAGTATCCCTGATGATCGGGAAAGGAGTACGAAGTCAGCCGTTGCTTCACCCACGCGCTCACGCCACCTCCACATCCACGCTTCGATCCACGGCAGCCGCAACCAGCTTGATCTTTTCCATTAGGTCCTTGAATTTCCCCGGCTTCAAGGACTGGTAACCGTCGGACAGCGCCATGGCAGGATCAGGATGAACCTCAATCATCAGGCCGTCGGCACCGGCAGCAACACCGGCAAGAGCCATTGCACTGACCCCATCCCACATACCAATACCATGGCTTGGGTCGACGATGATCGGGAGATGGGAGAGCTTCTTGACCACAGGGATAGCGTTCAGATCGAGCGTATTGCGCGTGTACGGTTCGAACGTCCGAATGCCACGTTCGCACAGAACCACATTGTAGTTGCCGCGGGCAAGGATGTACTCGGCGGACATGAGCAGCTCTTCGATGGTCGCGGAAATGCCCCGCTTCAAGAGAACCGGCGTGCGGAGCTCACCCACCGCCTCTAACAGCGAGAAGTTGTGCATGTTTCGCGCACCGATCTGAATGACATCCGCCACTTCCGCAACTGCGGACAGAGTCAGAATGTCTTTCACTTCTGTCACAATCTTCAAGCCCGTTCGCTCCTTCGCCTCGCGCAAGAGAACGAGCCCCTCCTCTTTCATTCCCTGGAAGGCATATGGCGATGTGCGCGGTTTGAACGCTCCACCGCGGAGAAACTTTGCTCCGGCCTCTTTCACTGCATCGGCCGTCTGGAACAACTGTTCGGCACTCTCCACGGAACAGGGTCCCGCAATGATTGCCAGTCCCCTCGCGCCGATGGTCTCTCCATCCACATTGATTTCTGTGTTCTCCGGCCTGGCGTCGCGCCCGACAAGTTTGTAAGGTTTCGAGACGGGAATCGCCTCTTCGACACCCTCCATTGTGTTGAACTGCTCCGGATTGATCTTGCCTTTGTTCCCCGTTATGCCGATGGCTACCCGCTGCACACCCGGGATTTCGTGCGGCTTGAATCCAAGCTTCAGGATTTTCTCTTTGACGTGATAGATGTCTTCGGCCGTTGCGTCACGTTTCATCAAGACGAGCATACAGACTCCTAGATGGTCTTCAGTGCAGCAAAGAACTGCTCTATTTTCCTACTATCTTTTTTCCCGGGCGAGACTTCCACACCACTGCTCACGTCTACTGCGTAGGGGCAAGCTACCCGCACGGCCTCCCGGACATTCTCCGGTGCAAGCCCCCCACTCAAGATGATTCGTCCATACCGCGCGGCTTCAGCCGCGATCTCCCAATTAAAAGGTTTCCCTGTCCCCCCATAGCGCCCATTCACCAACGTGTCCAGAAGATACGCATTCGTCGGGTAGGCTGACAGTACAGATGGTTGAAACCCATCACTGATGCGGAATGCTTTGTAGCCCGGAAGCAGATACCCCGCCACATCCTCCGGAGATTCTTCTCCGTGAAATTGAAGAACCCGCACGCCCGATTCGTTAACCATTCTCAAAACCTCTTCTCTTTGATGATTCACGAACACCCCGACCGGCGTTACAAACGGTGGAAGCTCGCGGATGATCTTTCCGGCCATCGACGGAGTAACAAATCTCGGGCTTGCTTCTGCGAAGATGAATCCCAAAGCATCCGCACCGTTGTCAGCGGCAGCAGCTGCATCCTCCAGGTTCGTGATCCCGCAAATCTTAACCTTTACTCGCACCCGTCGCCTCCAAAAGCGTTTGCAAAGCCCTGCCCGGGCTCTCGGCCCGCATCAAATGTTCGCCGATAAGGAATGCACGGATGCCATGACTTCTGAGCTGATCGATTTCCTGGCGACTCGTTACTCCGCTTTCGCTTACCACGACCTTGTCGGGAGGAATGTATTTCCGCAGTCGCATAGACGTGGTAATATCAGTCTCGAACGACTCCAGGTCCCTGTTGTTGATTCCGATGATCCGGATCGACTCCGATTCCACTACTTCAATCTCATCTTCATTATGGACTTCGGCGATGACTTCAAGTCCGATGGATGATGCTTCTGCCACAAGGTCCAGGATTTCCTGGCGGTCGAGTACTGCAGCGATCAAGAGCACAGCATCGGCACCATAAGCCTTCGCTTCATACAGTTGATATGATTCGATAATGAAGTCCTTGCGGAGGATTGGGACAGATACAAAGTCTCTCATCAGTTCGATGAACTTGATGTCACCCTGAAAGAACTTCCGGTCGGTGAGAACCGAAAGTGCACTGGCTCCGGCATGGACCAACTCCCTCGCAATAACGAGCGGGTCGAACCGATCTCTCATGAC
>DASRUE010000216.1:0-10782 GCA_035687895.1 Bacteroidota bacterium
CTTCTTGAAATCCGTCTGTGCCATGGCTACCAGGGCACCATACACCATGCTGATGACGCCCAGTAATGCGAGGTGCCACGAATAATGGATCATCGCATCTGGAAACATTGGGAAACTGATCCGCAGCATGCCGTAGGTTCCAAGTTTCAGCAGAACGCCTGCAAGAATGACACTGATCGGCGTGGGAGCCTCCACGTGCGCGTCCGGCAACCAGGTGTGAAATGGGAAGAGCGGCACCTTGATCGCGAAACCGACGAAAAGGGCAATGTAGGCAAGGTAGCGCCAACTCGTGTCCACGCCCGCCAGCAATGACCCGGGCGCGTAGTTTGCGGGATCCATCATTGCCATCATGTTGAATGTGTAGATCTTCTCCAATCCCTGGAAGCCCATCTTCGTCGCTTCGGCCACGGAATAGAGCGTTCCGTTGGCATCGATATAGACGTTCACGCTGAAGTAGAGAGCGATCATCGCAAGCAACATCAGGACGCTGCCAAAAAGTGTGTAGAGGAAGAATTTAATGGCGGCATATTCTCTGCGCGGTCCGCCCCAAATGCCGATGAGGAAGTACATCGGAAGAAGCATCACTTCCCAAAAGACATAGAACAAGAAGAAGTCGAGGGAGACAAATACTCCCATCATCCCTGTGTCGAGCAACAGCAACAGGGCAAAGTATCCTTTCACAGACTTCTCAATGGGCCAGGAGGAGATGACAGCCACAAAGCTGATCAGCGCGGTCAACAGGACCATCGCAATACTCAACCCGTCAATACCCAGAAGATACTCAATGTGAATGCGGCCAAACCATGCTACACTTTTGATATCAATCCAGGTCGCTTTTTCAACAAACTGCATCCCGGCCTGGGTGTTAATGCCTGCCAGTCCGATATCGAATTTCATTACCGCAACAACGGCAAACAGCAGTTGCGCACCAACAAAGCCAAGTGATGTCCACCGGATGGCATTCCGTTGTTCCTTGGGGATGAGGAGAACAAGCACCATTCCCAAAACGGGAACGAATGTTATCCATGTGAGTATACCGATTCCCAGTATCTGCATTCAGTTATCCTTTTTGATGCCGTTGACGAAGTCCCCGCCTACCAGATGCGGAACGCAAAATAGAATATCATAACACTGAAGACGGCAAAGACAATGTACGTCTGTACTTTGCCGGTCTGCAACTTCCGAAGGACCAATCCGCCAAATCCAGACAGGTACGCTGTCATGTTCACGAACCCATCGATGACAATGGAATCGAACTTGCCGCTAATGAACGAGCTCACCTTCGTCACCGAGCCTGCGCCGTTGACAGCGCCATCGACGATCGTGTCGTCGAACCACCGGAGTATGTTCGTCCACGTCAGGGTACCGTTTACCACCACACCGTTGTACAACTCATCGAAGTACCACTTGTTCATGAGGAACTTGTGCAGCGGCGCTACATGCGCGGCAATCTTGTCTGCATTGATCTTCTTCCACCGATACGTGGCAAATGCCGTCAGCATGCCGAGCCCTGCCACCAGCAGAGAAAGCATCATCGCCGTACCATGCGCATGATGTGCGGCTTCTCCAAACACTTCAGCCGAAGGGGCGGCAACCACAGCAGGCACAACCGACTCCGGGCGCTCGACAGCATGGGCAATCCACCCGGCCGCACTGAACGGGTTGAAGCTGTAGAAGATGAAGACAGACAGGATTGCAAGGAGCACAAGCGGCAACGTCATCACCTTTGGTGATTCATGGATATGCTCGAGACGGTGGGGATCGCTGTGCTCGCCGAGGAACGTAAGAATTACCACGCGGAACATATAGAAAGCCGTCAGTCCGGCAACGAAGAACCCAATAAGCGGAACAAGCGAATGACCGGTGAGGCCACTGAAAGCAAGCGTCCCCGCGAGGATCTCATCCTTGCTCAGAAAGCCTGAGGTCAATGGGACTCCGGAAATAGCGAGCGTGAAGACCACGAACGTCCAGAATGTCACGGGCATTTTCGACTTCAATCCGCCCATATTGCGGATATCCTGCGCGTCGGTATGGTGGTCGTTCTGATGGTGTAACGCGTGGTGCATTGCATGAATTACCGATCCGGAGCCGAGGAACAGGCCGGCCTTAAACATTGCGTGCGTGACCAGATGGAAGACCCCGGCTGTGTAGGCACCTACCCCCAGAGCCATTACCATGTAGCCAAGCTGGCTGACCGTGGAATAAGCAAGAACCTTCTTGATGTCGTTCTGCGCAATGGCAATTGTCGCAGAGATGAATGCAGTGATCGCCCCGATATATGCAATCACCATCAGGGCATCCGCCGTCATCATCGGGAATGTGCGGGCAACAAGATACACGCCTGCTGCGACCATGGTTGCGGCATGGATAAGGGCGCTGACGGGCGTCGGGCCTTCCATGGCGTCGGGGAGCCATACGTGCAACGGGAACTGTGCCGATTTGCCGACAGCGCCGCAGAAAATCAGAACGCCGGCCGCCGTTAGCCACCCTTCACTGCCGTACGGGATCGTTCCATTCTTGATCCCATCAAAAATTTCCTGTAGGCCGAATGTATGAAACGTCGCAAACAGGATCATGATTCCTGTGAAGAACCCGATATCGCCAATGCGGTTTACAATGAACGCCTTGATGGCCGCATCCGAGGCGCTCTTCTTCTCATACCAATGGCCAATGAGAAGATATGAACTTAGTCCGACCAGCTCCCATCCCACATACAACAGGAAGAGGTTGTTGGAGAGGACGATCAACAGCATAGAGAAGGAGAAGATGCCAAGGAACGCGAAGTACCGGGAATACCTGACGTCACCCTGCATGTAACCAATCGAGAAGAAGTGAACCACTGTGCTGATGAGCGTTACGACCACGAGCATGATCGCCGCGAGGTTGTCGATGGCAAAGCCGAGGACGATTTTCATCGGCCCGATGCCGGGGACGTTGTGAAAATCAACCCACGTGAAGTTGAGCGAGAGCGTCTGGTCGTGGTAGTGCGTAAGCTTTTGGAACAGGATGATGAAAGAGAGAACGAGGGCGATCGAGATGATCGACGTTTCGAGCCAGTCTCCCTGGCGGGGGAGTTTCTTTCCGAAGAATATCACCAATGTGAAGCCGAGGAGCGGCGCCACGAGGACGATCAGCGAAAGGGTTAGCAGTAATTCCTGAGACATGTACGATCTAGTCTGAAAGTTGTTCGTTCAACCTTGCTATCATGGCTACTCCCTGAGGGTGCTCACTTCATCCACATTGACGGTCTGGAAGCGATGATAGATGTTGAGCACAATCGCCAGCGCAACCGCCGCTTCCGCTGCCGCGAGGATAATCACAAAAATGGCAGCAAGCTGCCCGTCCATGTTTACACCCCCGTACCGCGAAAACGCGATAAAATTGATGTTCGCAGCGTTCAGCACAAGCTCAACACCCATCAACACCAGAATTGCGTTCCGCCGTGTCACGATCCCGTAGATCCCGAGCGAGAATAGGATCGCGCTCACGATCAGGAAGTGCGCAAGCTGCACATTGGGCAGCCATTGGAGAAACTCATCGAAGAATGCTTGCATACGAAGCCTTATGGTCGATTCTTGCGGGAGATCATCGCTGCACCGATCAGCGCTACCAGCAATATCACGGAGGCAATCTCAAACGGCAGCAGGTAGCTCGTCATCAGCATCTCACCGATGGTTTTCGATGTCGTCTGGACCGAGGTCGTCGGTGTCGCAACACTCTTCCACGTCGAATAGAACAAGCCGCTGAGCGATCCGGCCACGACAGCAACGAGAACGAGCGCCGGAATGGTGTGCAGCGTCCCGGTCTTGATTTCCACATTCACCACCTTGTTCGTCAGCATCACTCCAAAAAGAAGCAGCACGAGAATTCCTCCGACGTAAATCAGGACCTGTGTGACGGCCAGGAAATCGGCATAGAGCAAGACGTAAAGACCCGCGACCCCGAAGAAAGTAAAGAGAAGCGAGAACGCCGAGTAGATGATGTTCCGCGAAAAGACGACGATGAATGCCGAGGCAATCGTGATGAAGGCAAAGATGAAAAAAACAATATCGAATAATTCCATACGCGCTACGATGTGCTGTCGGGTTTGGGTGGAGGATCAGTCTTTGGAGCAGCCGCCGGCCGGGAAAGCGGCGGAAGCGGTTTGCGGGCACCCGGCACACCTGGTGCGGCCGCGGAGGGTGCGGCTACCGGGGCTGCGGGCGCTTTCGGAGCCGCTGCTTTCTTCTCTGCCTGTTCCTTCTCGTGGGCCGTGAGTTTTGCCTTGGCCATATCGATTTCTGCGGGCGTCATCACGGAGAAGTTGTAGATGAGGTTGGTCCGCTCGTACTCGGAGAACTCATATACATCCGTCATCTTGATGCACTCCGTCGGACACGGGTACACACACAGCGCGCAGTAGCAGCACTTGGCAATATCAATGTCGAACCTGGGAACATACAATCTCTTCTTCGTGCCCACGGAGGTAAGGCCGAGGTCAATATCTGGCGTGGATTTCAGAGTTTCAATCGTAATGCAATTCACCGGACATGCCATTGAGCACTGGTCGCACCCGATGCAATCGTCCATGTTCACGTACAGCCGGTTGCGAGCACGTTCGGGGAGCTTCAGCTTCACGTCAGGGTATTGAATCGTCACCGCAGGCGTAAACAAATGCCGCCACGTGATCCTCATGCCGATGAGGACGGTGACCACCCCTTCCCAGATATTCTTGAAATAGCGACCCATGAACAGCCTTTCGTTAGTCCACCCGAGCTACCCCGCGATCATTACCCAGGCACCAACACCAATAATGATCGCAAACGAGAACGGGATCAACACTTTCCACCCGACATACATCAGTTGATCGACTCGCAGCCGTGGCAAGGTCCACCGGAGCCACATCTGTACGAAAATGAATCCCATCCCCTTGGAAACAAACCAGAAAAATCCCCACCAGGGACCCGACAAGAAATCCCCGAACGGACTGTTCCATCCACCGAGGAAAATCGTCGTGGCAATCGCCGACACCGCGAACATGTTGGCATACTCCGCGAGAAAGAGGAGTGCGAACTTCATGCCGCCGTATTCGGTGTGGTATCCACCCACCAGCTCCGACTCTGCTTCGGGAATATCAAACGGTGTCCGGTTCACTTCGGCCAGCGACGCGACGAAGTAAATGATGCCGGCAAGGAAGAGAAACGGAAACTTCTGAAAGAGGAACCAGTTCCAGATTGGCCCGGTCTGTGCACGGTTGATCTCCTGAAGATCAAACGACCCCACCACCATAACAACTGCCAGGAGGGAGAGCACAACGGGAATTTCATAACTGACAATCTGTGCCGCTGACCGCAAAGCACCAAAGAGCGACCACTTGTTGTTGGAAGCCCAGCCTGCCATCAGGATCCCGGCGACCACCAGGGAGGAGATCGCAATAATGTAGAAGAGACCGATATTGATCTCACTGCCGATATACGCTGCACTAAAAGGAATTGCTGCATACGCCGCGAACGAGCCGACGAATACAATGTATGGTGCGAGGGTGAAGAGTTTTCTGTCCGCCGCAGTAGGAATGATGTCTTCTTTCTGGATCAGCTTCAGGATATCGGCGATAGTCTGCGCCCACCCATGCCATCCGCCGGTGCGCATCGGACCAAGGCGATCCTGCATATGGGCAGAGATCTTCCGTTCCCACCAGACGGCAAAGAGGGCGAACGGAATAATCCACACCAGAGGCAACGCTGCCATCAGTGTGTAGACGATGATTTCATTTTCGAGAATACTAATTAGATAGTCTTTCATCTCACATTTCGGATTTCGGATTGCCAATTGCGGATTGGAAAAATCATCGATTTTGCTTTGCTGTCTTGCCAGATGACACAAAAATGGCTGTTAGCTCCCTGGCTTCCCTGAGTAACGACTCAACTTTTTGTGACTTCACCAGTCCTGATTCAAGGAATAACTCCAGCCAATAACAACTTTCATCCGCTTCTTCTTCTACAATAGTAATTTTTGAAATAAAGTCTGCCCGTGACCGCGCCCGACATGCCGATCGATAATTGGCACCCACCGAGCTGGAAGCACGAAGCAACTGACCGTGCATGATCTCCGCGGCTTTCTTCTTCGGGATTTCATCGCTGAGTCGGATAACCCCAATGACAAACTCCTTGGTCCTCTTCTTGAGTTCTTCGGGCGTCACGTGCTTCAATCCGAGATTGACAATTCGCAATCCGCAATCATCACCTGTCTACTTCGCCAAGGACAATATCGATGCTGCCGAGGACCGCCACAACATCGGCAATCATCGCACCTCGGCACATCGCCGGGAGGGCAGACAGATTAACGAAACATGGAGGACGCACCTTCACACGGAATGGACTTGTTGTTCCATCCGCAACGACGTAATATCCGAGCTCCCCTTTCGGGGTTTCCGTCCGCACGTACACTTCGCTTGCATCGGGTCGAATTCGTTTCGGGACTGCGGACTGCACGTCGCCCGGTGGAATCTTGTCGACGGCCTGTTCGATGATATTCAGGCTCTGCTCCATTTCGTGCACACGCACCATGTAACGGTCCCAACAATCACCGACCGTTCCCATCTTTCCGGTCCCCACGGGAATCTCCCACTCGAACCGGTCGTAAATGGAATACGGATCGTTCTTGCGGAGATCCCACCTCACCCCCGAGCCGCGAAGCACCGGGCCGCTCGCGCCGTAGTTAATCGCGACATCGGCAGGTAACACTCCGACGTCCGCTGTTCTTTCCACAAAAATCTTGTTGTAGGAGAGAAGATCGTTCAGTTCCTTGATGTTCGGGCGGAAGTACTTGCAGAAGTCTCTCACCTTCTCCTGGAAGTTCGCCGGCACATCATGCGAGAGGCCACCGATCCAGATGTAGTTGTACAGCAGCCGGGCCCCGCATGTGTGCTCGAAGATGTCGAGGATACGCTCACGGTCCCGGAAGCAATAGAGGAACGGAGTGAAGGCGCCGATGTCCATCCCATACGTTCCAACGGCAATCAAGTGGCTGGCGATCCGCTGCAGTTCTGCCATGATCACGCGGATGTATTCAACTCGCTCCGGGATCTTTATCTTGAGGAGTTTTTCGCAGGCAACCGCATAGCCCAGATCGTTGTTCATCGCCGCGACATAATCCATCCGGTCGCAGTACGGGATCACTTGCTGGTAGTTGGCCATCGCCTCGGCGTGTTTCTCGAAACACCGGTGCAAGTAGCCGATGTGGGGTATCACATCCACCACCACCTCGCCGTCCACCACAAGCTCAAGGCGCAACACACCGTGCGTGGATGGGTGCTGCGGACCCATGTTCAACACCATCTCCTCAGTCTTGAGGGGACGGCCAAAACCTGGAATCGTGATCCCGACTTGTCGGGATGTCAGTGTTGCTTCCATCAGTACGGCACCTTCATGCCATTGTAGTACTCCGGAACCTGGTAGTCTTTCCGGAGCGGGTGTCCATCCCAATCGTCCGGCAGGAGAATCCGGCGAAGGTCCGGGTGACCATCGAAAACGATCCCGAACAAATCAAACGCTTCCCGCTCGTGCCAGTTCGCCGTCTTCCACACCGACTCCACCGATTGGCAATGCGGATTCTCCACCGTCACCTCCACTTTCAACGTAAACTTGTGGTTCCATTTCATCGAGTGAAGATGGTATACCACGCCGAGCTTGCCGCCAGTGTAGTCCACACCGCTCAGGCACATCAGCGCGTCAAATGCAGTTTGCGGGTTGTCACGCAGGAAGAGCGCAACATCCTTGATCCGATCCGGCGCGATTTTGCTGAATGGGTCGAACACGCCATCAATCGTAGTCCCGAGGATAGCATCGCCGAACGTTGCCTTCAGGGTATCGCCAATTTCTAGAGGTATCATTGAAAGTTTGGAATGCGGAATGTGGAACTAGGGGTGAAAATCATGCGGTTTTTTTCTTTGCCAGGCTTTCGTTGCGGATCTTTTCCTGGAGCTTCATGATGCCTTCGATCAACGCCTCCGGTCGTGGCGGGCAGCCGGGGACGTACACGTCGACGGGGATAATTCTATCCACTCCTTTCAACACATGATAGCCGTGTTCCCAGTAGGGACCGCCGCAATTCGAGCAACTTCCCATGGAGATAACGTAGCGCGGTTCGGACATCTGGTCATACAGCGTCTTGATCCGGGAGGCCATTTTGAGAGTCACCGTGCCGGCAACGATCATGACGTCGGACTGACGGGGTGTGCCTCGGAAGAATACACCAAACCGGTCGGTATCGTAGTGAGAGGCCCCCATCGCCATCATTTCGATGGCACAGCACGCAAGCCCGAACTGCATCCCCCACAGCGAGGAGAGACGCGCCCAGTTCAACAGGTCATCCGCGGTGGTGATGAGGATGTTGCCGTTTTCAAATTTCTGGTCGAGTAGTCCCATGCAGTCCCTTTAGACGACGACTTCTTCTTCCGTCAGATGGTTTTCCCGCACACCGATCCCCGGCTCATACTTCGGGATCCTCGGTGCAGGCTTGTCCCAATCCAGGTCTCCGTTCCGCCAGACATAGGCATATCCCACGAAAAGGATCCCCAGAAAGACCAGCATCTCGACAAATGCGAACCACCCGAGCTCTTTGAAGACCGTTGCCCACGGGAACAGAAACACAACTTCCACATCAAAGATGAGAAAGATGAGGGCGACAACGTAGAAACGGACATTGAACCGGACGCGGGTGTCGCCGATGGGCGTTTCGCCACATTCGTATGTGGTGAGTTTGCTGGGGTAGGGACGGTTGGGACGGAGCAACCATGCAACAATCAGGCCGCCTGCAACAAATACCCCCCCGATGAGTAAGAAGATGAATACTCGACCAAATTCGGTGAGCATCGAGAAGATTCTCCAGAGACCGGAAGGCGAGGTAACTTGCAGGAAAGACAAGCCCTCGCTACAAGTTGATGTGTAATGGAACGCGGAAGCAATATAATAAGATGGGGTTGGATTGTCAAGGTGAAGACCGGGTTCGCAAGGACATGTGTTCCACCTAGAGGCCTCATGTACTGACATCGGCATCGCAACGAGAAGATGAATCACTCCCATCTGAACATCTTCACCGCCACAGCGCACGTAACAATACACCAGATGCCAAGACCAAGAAGCTGCGGTGTCACCTGAGCGAGTGTTGCACCATCGATGGCAATGCCGCGCATAGCGTCGGCAAGGTAGGTCAACGGGAAAAAATCGGTGATGGTGTGAACGAAGCCGGGAAGGTTCGAGCGGCTGAAAAAAATACCCGAGAGCAACATCATCGGCAGTGAAATGATGTTGGCAAGCGGCGCGACCTGGTCTTCGGATTTGGAAATGCCCGCCAGTGCAAACCCCATTGCAAGAAACACCACGGCTCCCAGCATGCCGACGAGGAAGAGCGATCCGAAACTTCCAATGAAATGGAGATCAAAGAAGTACACCCCCACGAGGATCATGACGAGGATTTGCATCATGACGATGATGAGTCGAAACGCCACCTGGGCAAGGATGAAATCGTCGGGCTTCATGGGAGTGACCCAGAGCCGGCGCAGGATGCCCCGTTTTTTCAACGAGACGAACCCGAACGCAACGCCAAAAATCCCCATTTGCATGATGGACATTGAGAGAACACCAGGGAGGAGAAAGTCAATGTAGGTAAGGTTGCGACTCTTGACAGGCTGCGTCCAGAGGACGATCCTGTTGGCTGGCGGTGAGCGGCGGAACGCCTGTTCGTCCATAACGCGTTGCAGGATTAGAGCGCCGAGCTGCGCTTCCTGCGGTTTCTCGTCGTTGACGTATGCGAGGAGTGAGTCGTTTGACGATGGGTCAAAGGACGCCGGAATGATCACCACCATTTCCCTCTCACCTTTGCCCAACTGCGTCAGTTCTTCCGTGCGATTTCCCTCGATCACCTTCAGTGTCCTGACTTCTTTCAGCGCCTCCACAAAGGGCGCCGCCTTTCCTCCGGCATCGTTGACGACCCCCACAGTCACGCGGCCCAGCCCATCGAACTTCACAAATCCAAAAAGAAAGATCATGAAGAGGGGAAAAAGAAGAGTCCACAGAATGGCCTCCCGCTGCCGGAAGAAAATTTTCAGCGAAGCTATCATCAGTTTCCATTTAAGACGCACGAAGAATCCCTTTCAAGAATTCTCCGCAGGGGCGCGGAGAACGAAGAATAATCTATTCGTCACGAAGTGAATGTCCGGTCAAGTCCAGGAACACGTCTTCAAGGCTGGCGAGCCGCTCCACCCGGTTCTTGCTGAAGCCACGGGAGAGGAGCTGCCGCACCAATTCCTGTGGCTGGTCAAGGGCAATGATCTTTCCCTGGTCCATGATGGCCACACGGTCGCAGAGTTCTTCGGCTTCTTCCATGTAATGGGTGGTGATGACGACCGTCTTCCCCTCTGACCGGATTCTCTTGATGACGCCCCAGAGATGTCTGCGCGACTGCGGATCGAGACCAGTGGTTGGTTCATCGAGAAAGATAACAAGAGGTTCGTTCACCAGTGCAGCTGCGATGGAGAACCGTTGCTTCTGACCGCCGGAGAGATGCACGACCTGCGCCTTCGCCTTGTCTTCCAACTCAACTTCTTTCAAAAGCTGCAGTGGATCGACCTGACGGCCGTACATTTCGCCAAACAAAAGAAGGAGCTCGGAGAGGTTCAACTTGTCAAAGAATGACGATGATTGAAGCTGCACTCCTATCAAGCGCTTCACTTCCTGTGCGTGGGTGCGGACTTCGATGTCATTCAAACGAACCTCTCCACCATCAATCGGTCGGAGGGTTTCG
>DASRUE010000217.1:0-30040 GCA_035687895.1 Bacteroidota bacterium
TCAAAAAAATATGTCTCACGCAAGGGGGGAACTCCACAATTACTCGCCGCTATTATTTTTGAAGATTGATTAGGATCTATTGCTATCCCATTGACAGCGTGATTAATAAACGTGGTTGTAGGTGAGTACACAATAGACCACCTCGAACCCCCATCGGTACTTCGAACAATTCGCATAGATGCAGCGCCGCCCGGTGAAACGATTCTTCCTACAGCGTAAATTCTTCGCCCATCCTGTTTGTCAACGACGGCAGTTTTTGTTAAAAAATGGTCCACTACACTAAAAAACTGATTGTTTGCAGCAAACACTTGCAAACGACCCGGCGTTCGGCAGGAAACGGCTGGAGAGGAGAGACAGATCAGTACCGACAAGTGAAGTCAGTGTGTCGTTGTAGGCGACCAAACCGCCTGTCGGCGCAATTTCTGCGCCAGCAGTCCGTTCTTGCCACGACTCACCGCCATCTGTACTAAAATAGAAAGATAGTCCAGTTGCAATGTACAGTGTGGTCGGAGTAATCGGATCAATAGCAATGGATTTGACATCTCGATTGATAATCCCGTTGTTTTTCTCCGCCCATGTTTGCCCACCGTCCGTGGTCTTCAAGACGCCGCCGGGATAGGGTTCGGGTATCCCGAATAATTTGTTTGCTTGTGTTGTTACATATGCAATCAGACTCGAGGTCGGATCGAAAACGACATCACTGATAAACACAGGAGTTGAGAAGGTGTACGGCGTAGTCCATGTAATTCCTTCATTTGTGCTCTTGTAGATTCGGGCTGGAATAAACCCTTCTCCGACATACGTCGTCGAACCGGCAAATAAGATACTCGGATTCTGTTGCGACACCGCCACAGCACGGATTTCTGTGATATCCATTCCGGCGACTCTTTGGTCCCACGTCTCGCCATCGTCCGGCGTGCGATAAACGCCGCCGTTGGGCTCAGTGGCGGAAACATAAACGATATTGTCGTTCTGTGGGTGGAACGCAATCTTCGTGATCCGTACGTTGTCTTGGTGGGGAAATCCCCCGGATTCCACCCAGTTCGACCCACCATTGATGCTCTTATGCAATGCAAACTCAGGGCTTGGTAGTTGTGCAGTGAGAACACCCTCCGCGCCTACATAAAGCTTGCTACCGTTTACCGGAGATATCGTCAAACAACTTAAGCGGAAATTTGTCAAACCGGTTATTGATAGGGGTCCAAGAATCTCCACTGTTAACACTCTTGAAAAGACCTACATCTACGACTCCTGTGTAGACTGTACTTGGATTGGCCGCCTCACACGCTGCAAAACGAGGATTGGCGATTGGCTTATTGGACCAACGGATGAGCGATCCCGTTGCCCTCAATACAGAGTCGCCGTACGCTGCATCGTATATCACTCGCGTCCCACCAGTATAACCGACTGCGACTTTCTGACCTACCGATAAGGCTGTACCGTTGCTGACGAACCACGGTCCGTCGGTGTTTTGCCAAGTTTGGGCGATCGCCGTCGCAGTTCCCATGAATATTATAAGAATAATTACCTCGACGGTGAACCTTTTTATCTTTTGGAATGCTTTCATTTTTGACGCTCCCTTCTGTATGTTAGTGAAAATTAGTTTTTCCCTTCACGGCCTTAACGTCTTGAATGATGAATCTTATTTGCAAAAAGCATTTATTTGATAATCATAAGCTTCCTTACCACGGATGAATAACTAGATGGTTCGAGCACAAGTAGATAGACTCCGCTACTCAGGTTTTCCGAGTCAAAATCAATCACGTGATTTCCCATCTCCTGATTCCCCTCATACAACGTTTCCACAATCCTTCCGAGCAGATCATATAATCGAATCGATACGCGATCCCTATGAGGGATAGAATACTTGATGATTGTTCTTGAGTTGAACGGATTCGGGTAATTTTGTTCTAGTTGATATTCGTTTGGCTTGGGGTTCATTCCCTCGCGCACAAACACCGGTCCGCCGATAGTTCCGCGCTGGTAAAAGACATCACCATCTGGCACCCAGGCGTCGTTCGACCATACGAGATGGAGAAGTTCGTTTTCCAATGATATATCAACACCGATTCCAAAAGAACCAGCAGAAGTCGTATCACACCACGATAACGCTTCATTCGTGCTTAATCTTACAAACGGTCTGTCTGTGTAATAGTCAACGTACTCATTCCATGCGACCACAATCTTTGCATTGCTCCGTGATATGCGAGGTCGGAGAGCGGTGGGAGTAGACGTCAGTAACTGTTCTCCTCCCCAACTGGTCCCATTGTCAGAGCTTTTTCTCAGGATAACACTCGCGTGAAACCCGTCGATACTTCCATACTTTCCATCTCTCCAGGCAACATAAATGTTGCCGCTATCGTCGGCGGCCATCACCGGTTGATCTGAGGTAATACCATCTCTCACCGAGAGAGTTTCTTGGACCGACCATGTCAAGCCAAAATCCGTGCTACGTAGATAAAACACCTCTTGATCTCCGGCGACAATCGCCTGGGTACGGACAATGTGCATCCCAACGGACGTAACGACGATCGAAGGGTTACCACCTTGTACCGGTAGGGCATCGTTTACCATATTCCACGTATTACCACAATCGTGGCTTGCGATGAGCCCTCCTCTTATCACCCCGGGCGCAACCGAGTAGTTAACATACACATACACGTTAGAATCCCGAGCAGCGACCGCGCCCAAGGCATACTCACCAATGATGACACGAGGCTGCCAACTAACACCAGCGTTGATACTACAAAGGATTCCTAAATTGCTGTATGCAGGTGAATCGACGAGCGCATGATACACCATGCACAAGTGGCTTCCGGATGCTGCAAGTAATCCTCGATTACCACGAGCACTGTCGTAAGAAACGAGTTGAGTTTGTGGGGAAAAGGTTTGCCCGCCATCGAAGCTATGGCTATACTGAATTCCTTCGCCGTTGCCTAACTCGGTTCCAAACCAGAGAATGTGTATGGTGTCACCCGTTGCAACAACTCGGGGTACTACGGAAAACGATGTGTCGTGGGAAATCTGGATGATGTTGTCCCATGTAATGCCGCAGCTATCGGTTTGAGCCAACAAGCAGAAGCTGGATGGGATTAACAACCCAAGCAGCAGCAGTATAGCTATGTGGCGAATCGTCATCGTGTATTTCCTTTACGTACTGTTACATTGTGCCAAACATTTCGACCCACTTCCAACGAGCATACAGGTTTCCTGAGTAGTCAAAACTTGCCCCTTTAGATGGTTCCAACCAGGGCCGTCTTTGCTTTCATAGCTGAGTTCTCCCTTGTGTTATGCTCTCTAGAGCGAATCTCGGAAGGAAGAAGAAAGTCGCCTGCAGTGCAAATGCGATAGATAATGCAAGACCCCGAGGGACTATACCTGGTTCCTTGCACGATTGTTTCTTGAGAAGGGAGATACCGAAAAGAGCAGGAGGAATTCTGAGAGGCATGGTGATATCCTCCAGAAAATGGAAGGGTTTTCTTTTGCCAAGATACGCAACTGAGTCACACTTGTCAATCGAAATCTCGTGAATGTTCACGAGAGTGAAGCGTTGATGAAAAGCTCAGCAGTATCGGCTGTTCCTCTTCACCCAAAAACACAAAACCCATCCCGCAACTCGCAGGATGGGTTGTTGAGCTTGTTGCCGAGCGTCTTAGTGTTGCTCTACCGGCTTCGCCTCGTGATGGGGCTCGGCTTTCATCAGCGCCTTGCGGCTTAGTTTGTAGCGCCCCTGGTCGTCCTTCTCGAGGATCTTCACGTCGAACTCGTCCCCGACCTTGACCACATCGGACGGCTTGTTGACGCGCTTGGTGTCGAGCTGGGAGACATGGACGAGTCCCTCCTTGCCTGGGAGGAACTCCACGAACGCTCCGAAATCGGTCACCTTCTTCACCACGGAATGGTACACCTTCCCCACCTCGGGGACTTCGGCAATCCGGTTGATGGCATTGATCGCCTTGTCCGCCGATTCTTTGGATGTGGCAGCAACGATGATCGTCCCGTCGTCTTCGATATTCACCTCAGCGCCACTGTCCTTCACGATCTGACGGATGTTCTTGCCACCCGGTCCGATCACCGCACCGATCAGGTCGACAGGGATTTTCAGGGTCGTGAGACGCGGTGCGTAAGTGGAGAGATCGCTGCGAGGCGTAGAAATCACCTCGGCCATCTTTCCAAGGATGTGCATCCTACCCGTGCGTGCCTGCTCAAGTGCTTTTCTCATTATCTCAAGAGAAATGCCCCGGATTTTTATGTCCATCTGGAATGCTGTAATCCCATCGACCGTTCCGGCGACTTTGAAGTCCATGTCCCCAAGATGATCCTCGTTCCCGAGGATGTCGCTGAGTATGGCTACCCTTTCACTCTCCTTGACGAGACCCATGGCAATACCGGCCACGGCTTTCCTGAGGGGCGCGCCCCCATCGAGAAGCGCAAGCGAGGCCGCGCAGACCGTTGCCATCGAAGATGAGCCGTTGGATTCAAGGATATCAGAAACGATGCGGACGGTGTACGGAAACTCGCTCTCCGGCGGCATCATCACCTCGATCGACCGCTCAGCCAGGTTTCCGTGTCCGATCTCCCGGCGTCCGGTCGTTCCGAGACGGCCGACTTCACCGACCGAGAAGGGTGGGAAATTGTAATGCAACATAAAGCGCTTGGTAGAATCGGGAAGCAAACCATCGATGATTTGCTCGTCGAGTTTCGTGCCAAGCGTGATCGTGGTTAAGCTCTGAGTCTCGCCCCTTTGGAAAAGGGCCGAACCGTGCGTCCGGGGCAAAACACCGATCTCGATGGTGATGGGGCGGATATCCGTCAGCCCACGGCCATCGAGACGCTTCCCATTAGTCAGGATCATCTCACGCATTTCCACATACTCAATGTCGTGGAGAATTTCATGGATGACCTTCTCCTGTTCGGGGTATTTCTCCGAAAGGGCCCTGGTCACTTCCTCATAAATTGCACCGGTCTTGCTTGCCCGTTCCTCCTTCAGCATCGGAGTTTGTGCAAGCGTCTTCAGCTTGTCACCCACCTGCACCTTGACATCGGAGACAATTGCGTCCCTCGATTCCACAGGTGTTGCCTGGCGTTTCGCGCGGGCGCATTCACGTGCCAACTCAAGCTGCAAAGCACACATCTGCTTGATGAACCCTTGCGCATACTCCAATGCACCGACCATGTCCTTTTCTGAGATCTCCTTCGACTCTCCTTCCACCATGACGATCGAGTCTTCGGTCCCTGCGACCGTAACATCCAGGTCGCTCTTTTGGAGCTGGGAAAAAGTGGGGTTGATGACAAGCTGGCCATCAATGCGTCCCACGCGGACTTCCGCAATTGGTCCTTCAAAGGGAATGTCTGAGATGGTCAGCGCAGCTGAGGCCGCCACGGCGCCAAGAACATCGCCGTCATGCTCCTGGTCGGAGGAATAGACTGTCACGATTACCTGCGTCTCACACCTAAACCAATCCGGGAACATCGGCCTGATCGGCCTGTCGATCAAGCGGGAGGAGAGAATTTCTTTTTCAGACGGACGTGCTTCCCGTTTGAAGAAACCACCGGGAATCTTGCCGGCCGACGCCGCCTTCTCGCGGTACTCAACCTGCAATGGGAAGTAGTCCAGACCTTCCTTTGCTTGTTTTGCCGCAACAACCGTCGCGAGAACCATTGTATCTCCGAACCGCGCCATCACCGCACCATCCGCCTGTTTGGCGAACCGACCGGTCTCCAGAGAGAAGACCTTCCCCCCGACCAGTATTTCTTTCGTTACTTTCATGGCTTCTGCTTTCCGTTAGACTGACTGCAACGCATCGAACGCCCTGCCCGAATGGCACGGCGCCATGCCTGATTACTTACGTATGTTGAGCTCTGCGATGATTTTCCTGTAGCGCTCGACGTCCTTCTCCTGGAGGTAATCCAAAAGCCGGCGACGCTTTCCAACCATGCGGAGAAGACCGACTCGCGAGTGGTGGTCCTTCTTGAACTTGTCGAAGTGGGGCGTCAGGTCATTGATACGGGCCGTGAGAAGTGCGATCTGCACCTCAGGTTTTCCCGTATCGGTCAGGTTGTTCCCGAATTTCTTGACGACATCCGCTTTCAACTGCTTGGTCAATGCCATTGTCCTGCTCCTTCTTGAAACGTGTTAGATGTTATTGAACTGTCTCTTACCATGCTCGGCCATGAACTGGAGGGACTCTTCCTTGTCTTTGCCGAGCTGCTTGATCAACTCCTCCACCGATGAGAACTTTTGCTCATCGCGCAACCGCCTCAGAAACGTCACCCGTACCATCTCGCCATAGATATTCTCGTTCATATCGAAGAGATGCACTTCCATTGTCTGAACGGTCCCCTCCGTCACGGTAGGGCGGACACCGATGTTCATCATGCCGATATACTGCTTCCCTCTGCACTCCGCACCCACCACGTAGACCCCCCGAGCCGGGACTATCTTTTTCTCGGAGAGGGGTTTGATGTTCGCCGTAGGATATCCTATGGTGCGTCCCCTTCCGTCACCGGGCACCACTCTGCCACTTAATCCATATCGGTAACCGAGATAGCCCTCTGCCCGCATCAGATTGCCTGCAAGCAAGGCGTTCCTGATTTCCGTACTACTGACGACCCGGCCTTCGACACGGAACGGATGAACGGCAGAGACAGAGAAATTGAATTCCTGGCCCATCTTCACGAGCTCTTCTATCCCCGCCTCACGGTCCCGCCCGAAGGTGTGGTCATACCCCACGACCACTTCGCCAACCCCGATGCCGTTCACCACATACGTCTGATAAAACTCACGTGAAGTCAGACGTGAGAACTCCCATGTGAAGTGAATGATGAACAACACATCCGGATTCAACTTCGCCAGCTGCTCTGTCCGTTCTTCGACCGTGGACAGCAATTGCGCTTGTCCCCCTGACGCCCCAACAACCTCCTTCGGGTGCGGCTCGAACGTGATGACAACGCTGCGGCCTTCGTTCAGTCTCGACCGGTTCACAACGTCACGGATGATTTCTTGATGCGCAAGATGGACGCCGTCAAACGTCCCCACCGTGACCACGGACCTCGAATCTTGTCGTATCTCTCCGAGTGATCTGACAACCTTCATGGCGAAGACTTTGCTTCGTTGAACCGATGCTCGATCAGTGCTTCGAGGGAGACAGCATCGTCCAGGTGAAACTCACCTATGCGGGTACGCTCAAGCGAGGACAGATAGGCGCCACACCCAAGTTGTCTCCCGATATCATCCACCAATGTGCGGACATATGTTCCCTTCGAGACCACCAATGTGAAACGCACTTCCGGAATGTTGACAGACTCCGGGGTGATGGACTTGATGACAATCTCTCGTGGTCGTCGTTCAACTTCCGTCCCTTTACGGGCATACGTGTAGAGACGCTTCCCTCCCACCTTGGCCGCCGACCACATCGGTGGAAGTTGCGTTTGTGGACCCACAAACGATTGAAGAGCATTCAGAACAATCGCCTCCGTGACGTCATCGGTACTGCATCGCTCAACCACCGGTGATTCTGCGTCGTAGCTTTCCGTTCTCGCACCGAGAATCATTGTTGCGCGATATTCCTTTTCCAGCCCCAGAAACGACACCATTTCCTTTGTTTTTTTCCCGGTACAGACAATGAGCAGTCCGGTCGCCATGGGATCGAGCGTCCCTGCGTGTCCGGCCTTGCAGTGGAAAAGACGCCTGACCTTGTTCACAACATCGAACGAGGTCCATCCCTTCGGCTTGCACAGGAGGATCACTTTGCCTTCGCGGAGTTGCGCCGTATTACTGTCCGTCATCTGTTGGCTTGTGATCATCTTCGTGGATCTTGTTGATCAGTTGATTAATCCGGTCCACCCGGTCCAGAGTATCGTCCAGATAAAACTGAAGCGATGGTGTGAACTTCAAACGCACATGAGAGGCAACGAGACCGCGGATGTTCTGCTTCTCGCCTTCCAGCATCTTCATCGCCTTTGCGCGTACGTTGTCGCCGCCAAAAACGCTGAACGCAACTTTCGCAATCTTCAGATCGGGAGTCATCTTCACATCCACCACCGTGATGAAGCCGTATGCAGGATCGTTGTATTCCCGGATCAAGATCGCCCCGATTTCTTCCTTGATGAGCGAGGCAACCCGCTCAGTGCGAATAGACATCTCCGTCAGCCCTTCTGCGTCCTAGAGCTTGCGCTTCGATTCCACGATCTTGAATGCTTCAATGGTGTCGCCAACCTTGATGTCGTTGAAGTTCTCCAGTCCGATACCGCATTCGAAGCCGGATTCCACCTCCCGGACGTCATCCTTGAACCGCTTCAACGAACTGATGGTCCCCTCAAATACCTGGAGGCCGTCACGGACGAGCCGGACACGATTGCTGCGCATGATCTTGCCGTCCTGGACATGGCAACCGGCGATGTTCCCCACCTTCGGGACCTTGAAGACTTCACGTACTTCGACCGTCGCAACGATTTCTTCCTTCTTCTCCGGGGCGAGCAAACCTTCGAGTGCGTTGTGGATGTCGTTAATGGCGTCGTAAATGATGTTGTAGGTCCGGATATCCACCTTCTCTTTTTCGGCCAGCCGGCGTGCGTTCAGGTTCGGACGAACGCGGAATCCGATGATCACGGCGCCCGATGCTGCGGCAAGGATGATGTCCGACTCGGAGATCATGCCGACACCGCTGTGGATGACGTTCAGTTTCACCTCTTTGTGGCTGATCTTCATCAGCGAATCGGAGAGGGCTTCCACAGAGCCATCCACGTCGCCCTTCACGATGACGGCCAGCTCTTTCACCTGTCCTTCCTTGATCTGCTGCGAGATGTCGTCCAGTGTAGTGAGACGCACCTGGCGGAAATCCTGCTCTCGCTTCAACTGCTGCCGTTTCAGACTGATCTCACGTGCCTCACGATCGGACTTCATAACGATAAACAGGTCTCCTGCCTGCGGGAAACCATCGAGACCTGTTAACTGCACGGGAGTGGAGGGGCCGGCGGCTTCCACGCGGTTGCCACGCTCGTCGTACATCGCGCGGATCTTCCCGCTGTAGATCCCGGCGATGAACGGGTCACCAATACGCAGCGTTCCCTTTTGCACGAGAACGGTCGCGGTAATACCTTTCCCCTTGTCGAGTTGTGCTTCCACAACTGTCCCGTGGGCAAGGCGGTTCGGGTTTGCCTTCAGGTCGAGCACTTCCGCTTCGAGGGCAATCTTCTCGAGGAGAACATCGACATTTTTTCCTGTGCGGGCGGAGAGTTCCACCGACTGATACTTACCGCCCCATTCCTCCACGAGGATGTTCTTTTCCGAAAGCTGCTGGCGTATTCTATCCGGGTTGGCATCCTGCTTGTCCACCTTGTTGATAGCAATGATAATGGGAACACCGGCCGCCTGTGCGTGGCTGATCGCTTCAAGGGTCTGGGGCATCACGCTATCATCGGCAGCAACAACAAGCACAACGATGTCTGTAATCTGCGCTCCACGCGCACGCATGGCAGTAAATGCCTCATGACCCGGTGTATCGAGGAATGTAATCTTGCTGCCGCTCGCTGTGGTCACCTCGTAAGCACCGATGTGCTGGGTGATTCCACCAGACTCTCCTGCCACCACATTCGCACGCCGGATGTAGTCCAGCAATGAAGTCTTGCCGTGGTCCACGTGTCCCATAATCGTGACAACCGGCGGACGACGGACAAGCGTTTCTGGTGGATCCGCCTCATCCTTGTGGACATCTTCTTCTGCAACCTCAGTATAGAAGCTGATCTGGAATCCGAATTCATCAGCTACCAGGGTGATGGTATCCTTGTCGAGCCGCTGGTTAATCGACACCATCATGCCAAGCTCCATACACTTTTTGATGACGTCTGAAACATCGACTCTCATCAGATTGGCAAGGTCGTTCACGGAAAGAAACTCCGTCACACGAAGGATCCCCTCTTCACGCTGGGCCTCTTCCTGCAAACGGACTTCCTCCTCCTCACGCTCCTTTCGTTTTCGCTTCTTCAGGACCGCGCGGCCCCCCACACTGGTGTCGTCCATGGCGGCGAATGTTCGCCGGATGGCATCCTTCACCTCGGCCTGGTCGATCTCCTTGTGTCTGAGTTTCTTCTTCTTTTTCTTCTTCCGATCAAGATCATCGACCTCGACCGCCTTGGTCTCGGGAACATCATCCCTGACCTTTTTCTTTTTCTTTTTCTTCTTGTGAGCCTCTTCAGTCTCTGGTAAGGGAATCTCCGTCGGGCCCTTCGTTTCTGCTCCCCGCACAGCCGGTTTCTTCTTCGGGGAGAGGTCCATTTTCCCCTTGATGATCAGGCCGACTTTCGCACGACGTTCCTTTTCCAGGGGTGAAACGTGTTCACCGGTTTTCTGCTTGGTGGCCGGTTCTGCGATCGACCCGCCGACCGAAGGGGGAGCGGCTGCTTCTACAGTCTGTTCATCGGGTTCCTCCGTAGGTGCAACCTCGACTTCGGGCTGCGGTTCGGCAGCCGGAGGATGTACTACTGCGACGTGTTCTTTGTCGACCCGTTCCACATCATGCGCTGTGACCGCCTGGGCAACCTGCTCCACAAGCTGTTCCTCGACCTTTTTCTCTACCCTCTTTTTGCTCTCACGGATTTCCTGGATCTTTCGCTGATGTTTCTCAGCAACGTCCTTTTCCTTCTTGAAATGGACAAGGATATCCCGCATCATGTCTCCATCAACAGATGACATGTGGCTCTTCACTTCATGCCCCTTCTTCCGTAGAAACTCAATGAGCGTTTCATGGGAGAGATTCAACTCAGTGGCAAGCTTGTAAATTTTTTTCTTTTTCTCTACCGTTTGGGCCATGCGATTCCTTTGCTTGGGATCAGTCTCGCAACGTTTCCGCGAGGTTACTCCTTCCCTGCAGTCTTCCCTTCTTCGGAAGCCTGCTCGCCCTCAGGGATATTCTGCTCCTCTGCAGTTGCCGGAGCTTCTGGTGCCTCTGCCTTTGCTGCGTCCGTTTCCTCTGCCTCCTCTACCTCGTCTTCTTCTTCCTCTTCCTCCTCATCTTCGTCCTCTACTTCGGCCTCTTCAAGGTCACGCTTCATCATATCACGGATCTCTTTGATCTTGTTCTCATCCAATCCTTCGATCTCGAGCAGTGTATCGAGCTTGGCATTGATCACATCATTTGCTGTCTCCATCCCGGCCCCGATAAGCTTCAGGTAGAGCTCTTCGCCAAGTTCTTCCTTGAAATCAACCAGCTCGATGTCATACTCATCCTCATCGGCGCCCTCCTTGATCAGGTTGATTTCGTACCCGGTCAGCTTGGAGGCAAGCCGGATATTCTGGCCATTACGTCCGATGGCTAGCGACACTTGGTCAACCGCAACGAGGACATTCGCTGTCTTCTTTTCCTTATCAAGCTGCAGGCTCTTGAGCTTTGCCGGGGACAATGAGCGCTGGATGAAGATCTCCGGTTGTTCACTGTAGTTGATAACGTCGATGTTCTCGTTATTCAGTTCACGGACGATGGTATGGATGCGAACCCCCTTCATGCCAACACATGCGCCGACCGCATCGATGCGATCGTCGTGCGATTCCACTGCCACCTTTGCACGATCACCGGGTTCCCGCGCAATTTGTTTGATCTCGATGATGCCGTCATAAATCTCTGGAATCTCCATTTCAAACAGCTTGGAAAGGAACTTCGAGTCGGCCCGGGAAACAATCACCACCGGGTTGCCGGAGTTCTTCCGCACTTCCTTGATGATCGCACGGATGGTATCCCCCTTCTTGTACCGTTCCTTGAGAATCTGTTCGCTCTTCGGGAGGAGGAGTTCGTTCCGGTTATGGTTAATCAGGATTTCGTTCCGACGGATCTGATAAATTTCTCCAACGACGATGTCACCGATGGCGTTGCTGTATTCGTTGTAGATCAGCTCACGCTCAATTTCCTTGATTCGCTGATTCAAATTCTGTTTTGCACTCACCACCAGCCGACGGCCGAACGCAACGAGCGGGATAACCTCGACATAGTCCTCTCCGACCTCGAGGTCTTCACCGGACAACTCCCCTGCGGTCTTGACATCGATCTGCGTCGTGGGGTTCTCGACGGTCTCCACAACCTCTCGCTCAAGGAAGATCTCAATATCCCCTTTATCCATGTTCACAACAACGTCGAACTTGGCATCCTGCCCGTATTTTTTTCGTACCATCATCGAGAAGACGTCTTCAACGATGCCCGTGAGGATATCCTTGTCAATCCCTTTTTCCCGAACCATTTGTGAGAATGATTCGACAATCTCCGAATTCATTACTACCTCCGCATTAAAATAATCAGTTGCACCAATTTCATTACCAGGGGGCTTTCACCTTTGCTTCCACAATTTCCGCAAAGTCTATGTGAACCTGCTCGCCCTTCTTGATCTGTTCAAGAGCGACCCCCTCTTCATCCACGCTCAAGAGCTTTCCCGATTTTCCACGGACACCACTCTCAGACTGCATTTTCACTTCGAGCAGACGGCCAATGTGCTTTCGGTACTGCCAGGGAAACTTCAAAGGACGTGTGATTCCAGGAGAAGAGACTGTCAACGTGTAAGGCCCCCTGATCGGAGCCTGAAGGTCAATCGCAACCTCGATATCGCGGCTCAGTTTCGCGCAAGTCTCTGACGTAATCCCCTCTTCCGCATCGACAAACACATCGATCGCAGGATGCGCGTGTTCTCCCCGCACGACAAGATCAATTACATGGGCCCCAGCTTTGGATGCACTTTCTTCGATCAGATGGAACAACTGGTCGTTCGCCATGAGCCAAAAACGCCACTTTCAGAGAGTGTTCTTAGATCCCAAATAAAAATAGCCCTAAACGGGCTACTTCGGAAGGCAGTATTAAGATAGGCAGAGGACCGGCCAAAAGCAAGTAAAATGTTGGGGATTTCTGATTTGCGCTCGAACCGCGAATCGTTCCGTGTGTGCGTTAGGGAATCGAAACGTTAGACCCCTCAAATCCCTGCACCCATTTGCGGAATTCCTCCGGTACGCGAAGTGGCCTGTCAGTTCGGTGATCGAGCCAAACATGGACGGACACATTCTCCGAAATCAATCGCCTGCTTGCAGACTCTTCGATGAAGCCCTCAAACGCAAAGCTTGTTTCTCTTATGCAGGAGATGCGGGTATACACCTCAAGCACTTCGCCGAACCTCGCCGGAGACCGGTAGTCGATCTCGTTGCGTGCAACAACGACCTTGGAATCGTGTTGAATGGTATTGATGTCCACCTTAATGCCAACATCGCAAAGATATGTAACTCGCCCCACCTCAAAGTACAAGAGATGGTTGGCATTATGCACAATCCCCTGCCAGTCGATCTCATAGTTCCTAACACGAATCTGAGTATGGTGTTTGAATTTCGTGCGTTCCATCCGGCTCAGTTGAGTGATTCTTGAATTATGGTTGCTGCTCGTTTCACCTGATTCATCGACACGTCAAGGTGAGTCACGGCCCTCACCCCCATGTAGTTCCCTAAGGTCAGGAGCACGCCCCTGCCTTTGAGAATGGAGAGAACTTCCTCCGGCGGTCTTCCTGACCGCTCGACGCTGATGATGACAATATTGGTCTGGACCGAGGAAAGATCGATATCAAAGCCTTTGACATGTGAAAGCTCCGTTGCAAGGTACTTTGCCTTCGCATGGTCCTCCTTGAGCCGGTCGATGTTATGGTCGAGCGCATAGAGACACGCTGCTGCAAGGACACCGGCCTGACGCATCCCTCCGCCGAAAATCTTCCGGTAGTGTCGGGCTTCGTTGATGAACTCTGTTGGGCCAACAATGACTGAGCCAACCGGAGCCCCAAGGCCCTTGGAAAGACAGACAGAAACCGAGTCGAAGTATGAAGCATACTCCTTCGGAGTAATGCCAGTGGCAACGCAGGCATTCCAAAGCCTGGCGCCATCGAGGTGAAGCCTGATCCCCTCCTGCTTAGCGAGTTGGTGGATTTCCTTGATCATGTTGAGGGGATAGATCGTCCCGCCTGCGCGGTTGTGCGTGTTCTCGAGACAAATCAACCGTGTCCGCGGCATGTAATAGAACTTCGGCCTGATCGCCCGCTTGATCTGCGCTGCCGTAATCGCTCCGTGGACTCCTTCGATCGTGTTCATCTGTACCTGAGAAAGAAACGCCGCACCACCTGTTTCATAGTTGAAGACATGACACCCCTTCTCCGTAATCACCTCATCGCCGGGTTGCGTGTGAACCTTGATGCATGTCTCGTTTCCCATCGTCCCGCTTGGGACGTAGAGGGCGGCTTCTTTCCCGAGTAAAGCAGCCACTTTCTGCTGGAGCGTGTTGACAGTCGGGTCTTCTCCAAACACATCATCCCCCACCTCTGCATGAGCCATGGCCTCGCGCATAGCTGCAGAGGGTTTGGTGACAGTGTCACTTCTAAGATCTATGAAGTCCATGATTGACGCCGCTTCCTTCTCTTGAATTTCTGACCAATCGCTGCCGCCACAAACATCCCACTGATGAAAAGACAGCTGACGGCAAACCAGTCTCCGTGCTCGGTATAAAATGTGAGCTCATTGCTCCTGCCTATCGTTCGCGAAAGAACCGTTTTCGTGAAGAGTTCCGTCCTGTCATACACCCGACCATAGGGATCGATGTAACACGAGATACCTCCCACAGCGCAACGGGCAATCCATCGCCGGTTTTCGATTGCACGAAAGATAGAGAATTGCTGATGCTGGAACGCGCCGGACATCCGGTCCCACCAGCTGTCGATGGTAATAAGGCTGATGAACTCCGCCCCTCTCTTCACGAAGGCTGCAACGAGGTCCGGATACACCGACTCGTAGCAAATCAACGTATTGAAACGGGCGCCGGTTTTCTTTTCCCGAAAGATAATCGAATCACGCCCGATTTGCCAACCGCCAATGCCGACATTCCATCGGAGAAAATCAAAGAAGTAAAACGCGTCCGCATACGGGACGCGCTCGGCCAGCGGCACCATCTTCATCTTTCCGTACCACGGGATTTTCTCCACCCCCGGTTGAATTAACGCTGCCGCATTGTAAGCATCATACCGCTCGCCGGTAATCTTCGAGCGCTTTGCACTCGGTGGCGCGGTTGTTGAGTCTTCGTAGGTCACCGCATGAGGCAGCCCTGTCAGAATCGGGACGTTCATCACGTCTACTTCTCTGTGAAGGTACTCACGCACCGATTCATTTTGTTTAGTGAGGAGATAGTACGGGACTGCCGTCTCCGGCCACAGCACGAGATCAGGCCTTGGCATCAAAGTATCATCAAGCAGGGACTTCGTCATCGCGAGATACATCTCAATTGTCTGATACCCTGTCTGATTCCATTTTTCCCACGGATCGACATTGGATTGGATGATTCCAACGGTAATCGTGGATTGCGAGGGATCCAATCCGTCTGGTGTAGAAGGGGCATTGGAGAGAGCGAGAGCGCCGTGGACCCTGGGGAGGAAGTACAGAATAAGAATCCCGGCAGTCAGTGCAACGCTCCTCGTTTCGAAGGGCTTCCATTTCTTCTGGGCCAGCGCCGAATAGAGAACAAATGCCAGGACATTGATAACCAGAATCCACAACGATAGTCCATAGATGCCTGTTGTATTGATGAACTGTATCCCGGCCAGGTTAAAGGACTGACTGTTCCCGATCGTGATCCACGGAAACGACCACTCACTGAGCGAATGAGTGTATTCGTACCCAACCCAAAGAAAAGGAAACGCAACAAGGCCCGCTGTTTCCCCCAGATATCTTCGTGCAAACCCGTACGCACCCAATGGCAGGAAGTAGAAGAGAGGATGCGCCAGCATGGTCACTGCTCCGGCGATCATCATGTAGGGATCATTCATGTGTGCGTAGCCACCTGTCCAGTTCAGGGTAATCACATGAAATACCAGCATTCCCACATAGCCGTAGCGCAGCTGACTCCCGATGGAATCGATATCTGCCAGCACAATCAAGAGTGGAACGAGGCCAAAACAGGCGAGTACTCCAAGCGAACTCGGAGGGAAGGAAAGGCCGAGCAACGCACCCGAAAGAACGGAGAGAAAGACACGGACACGCCTCTCCTGCCTTCTGCGGGTTATGATCTCGGGAGATTCCGAGGGGAGACGATTTCTTCGCCGAAAGAGTTTCACTGATGAGATTCTTCCTTCACGCTCTCGTCCTTGACCGGAAAGAGTCGGCGCTCGACGACAGTCCACGAATAAATTACAGCGAGCGCCACGCAAGTGCCAATGATTGCTCCACCCAAGACGTCGGATGGATAGTGCACTCCGACGGCCACCCGTGAGAGTGCAACCAATCCTGCCCATGAAAAGAACGCCCATTTCCATTTCGGATAGTAGTGTGAGAACATTGTTGCCACCGAAAAGTTGTTTACTGCATGTGACGAAGGAAAGGAGAGACCGCCGCAGCCGACCAGCAAGTGAATCTGGTCAGCAGAAAATGTATTGCATGGGCGAACCCGTCCCACAAGGGATTTGATGAATGTACTGCTGAGTTGATCGCTCACCACAAGCAAAGGTATCAGCATGAGAGCAGCAGTCCGACCGCGGGTCCCTCCTCTTATCATCAACCACAACCAGATGCCGATGAGGATCACTCTAGCGGGCCAAAGCTTGTCATAGTCGGTAATCAAGGGCCAGAGAAAATCCCCAACCGGGTTGCTGAGCGTCTGGTTGATAAACAGGAAAATTGCTTTGTCGATTCCATACAGAAACTCGATCATGTCGACTTCTGTTTGCTATTCTTCTGATAGAGAAACTTGGCAACGAACATCAAAACCACAACAATGAGAACACCGGTGACGATCTGGCTGTATGTCGAGAGATATATCCCGATCTTCTGCCAGTTACTCCCAAGGGCGTACCCGCCGGCAAGGAGGATGCTATTCCAGACAAGGGCACTGACGAATGAGAGGAGTGTCGTCTTCACGAGATTCAACTCAGACATACCGGCAAAAAACGACACCACCGCACGCGTCCCGGCGAGGAACCTGTTCGCGATAATGATCCAGTAGCCATAACGGGTGAACCAGGCCTCCACTTTCTTCACCGCTGTAATGGGGATAAACCTGATCTTCCCTTCTTCCAGAACTCTATCTCCGAACCAATCCCCGATCTTGTACATCGCCACAAACCCCAACGTACTTCCCGCCGTCGCAGTCAAGAGGGCGGGCACGAAGCCGAGATGCTCGATGCCCACAAGCGAGCCGGCAAAGACGATCACCAAATCACTGGGCGAAGGAGGAAAAACATTTTCAACAAAGGCAATGAGAAAGACAGCGAGGTATATCAGAAGCGGATCGAGCGACTGGAGGCTAAGGATGAAGTCTTCCACGGTTCAGCGCTGGAGAATGAGAGCAACGGCATGCGCAGCAGCGCCCTGCTCAGTGCCGACAAAGCCGAGCCCCTCATGGGTGGTTGCTTTGATTGAAATCTGCTGGGTGGCAACGTGAAGGATGGTGGCAATGTTCAATCGTATTGGCTCAATGTGAGGATCAAGCTTCGGTTTTTCCAGCGCCACTGTTGCATCCACATTGACCACGCTGTAGCGATGCGAGATCAGAAGATCCTCAACATGTTTCAGCAAGAGAAGGCTGGAGATGTCCTTATACCGCGGGTCGGTATTGGGGAAGTGCTTGCCTATGTCGCCCAAAGCCGCTGCACCAAGCAAGGCATCGCAAATTGCATGAAGCAGAATATCGGCATCCGAGTGCCCTTCCAATCCCAGTGGATGCGGTATCTCCACTCCGCCAATGATGAGCTTCCGCCCTGCCACCAGACGGTGGACGTCGTACCCAAACCCGATGCGAAAACCCTGTTGGATGGTCTTACCTTATCTCAAAATGTGTGTACTCGTCCCCTGGCTGCTGCCACTCGATCTTCAAGTTCGTCACCTGCGCGGATCGGGGCCCGACCTTGATTTCCTTGATCAACTCTTCCACGAGCGACCGTTCGCCGGCAACTTCAATCTCGACATTGCCGTTGTACAGGTTCTTCGCGTATCCCCTGAGTCCAAGCCCTTCGGCCTTCCGCGCAATGAACCACCGAAATCCGACACCCTGGACGAGCCCTTCGACAATGATGTGTACACCAATCTCCATCTGGTCGCCGCATGAAAGTACGATGATGGGCTGCGAAAGTCAAGAAATGAGGGTCTTCAGTCGAAAGTCCTCCCGAGTCCTGGAATGATATCGGAAAGCTGCGAGATCAGCACACCTCCTATGATCAGTCCGCCACCAAGTATCCCCAGCGTTCCCAGTTGTTCACCCAGAACAAGGTGCGCAATCACCGACGCGATCACCGGCTCAATGGTGAAAATGATCACCGCGCGGGTTGGAGTTGTGTCCTTCTGAAAACGCGTCTGCACCCACACGGACACGATGGTCGCAAAGACCGTGAGGTAGGCAAGCGTAAGCAATGAAAATGCCGAGAAAGTGAACATCACGTTCTCGAAGAGCACCACCGCAATAAATGAGAAGACCGTATTTGATGCCATCTGGAGAAACGTGAGCTGGGATGTAGACATCTCCTGCGACACGACGTCCAGGTAGACAATATAGATGGCAAAGACGAGAGCGCATCCGAGCGTGAGCGCGTCTCCAATGTTGAAGGCCGAGCCCGTGGGCTGGGTCAGGAACCACAACCCTGCCGTTACAATGACAACCCCCAGGATGTTGCCCAGGTTGGGAGACCGTCGCTCAACGATGAATTGCAGCAGTGGAACGAACACCACCATCATGCTCGTGATGAACGCCGACTTGGATGCCGTGGTGTAAACCATCCCGACATTCTGGAACACAAATCCAAGGAAGAGAAAGAATCCGAGGATCGAGCCTTTGATGACAGCCGATGTGTGGATCGGGAAGAGCTGCCGACGAAAGAAAACGAGGAAGAAGGCGGCCGAAAGGGAAAAGCGAATGACGATGAGGAGTACGGGCGAGATCTCCTGCATCCCCAGCTTTACTGCCGTGAATGTGCTGCCCCAGATCAGAGTTGTCGCGAGAAGCGCAGCTTCAGCCTTCCTTCGGGTTCTCAACGGTGGAGATCCTGTGGCGTAACGGTAGGATGGTTGACAAAAGTATCAGGTGGGAACGTGCTCATTCTCCCAGACTTCCCGTGTCTCATACTTCCGGAAGAGCTTTCCCCAGTCAGTCTTGGCTTTCCAGTCCTCAAAGACCTTCCTGTCCTTGAGAGGCCAGCGATAGTAGTCGTGGTACGCTTCCGAGCCGAAGATGAATGCATGGACGATCGGCGTCCGGAAGAAAAGCTTCTGCATCCCCTTGAGCGGACCGAACCATGCGAGATTGCCGAAGAGGCTGACGCCGTTGTTGCCGACCGTGAATCCCCACGATTCGTTGGAGACGTCATCGCCGACGATCTCGATCTCCCGCACATCACCAACGCCAAGCCTGTCATTGTGCGCAACATTGATGTACTCGATGCTCATGGGATCGAAGCCCATCATCTTCGCTGCAACCGCGTCAATGGCCACCTGGTCTGCACTTGCGAGGATGTAGTTTTTCACCACGGGGAACATCGTCCGCGGCCCGGGGCCATTTCCCGCTGTCGTTCCATCCATCATGGCAAAGATACCGGTGTGGATTTCCTTCTGGATGGCCAGCAGGTCAACCAGCGTCTTGTGGATCCAACTATGCGTGTAATGGCGTTTCGTGTTCAGCAGTCCGCCGAAAGCGTTCTTCATCGCACCGGTGGTGGTAGTGTAGATGTGGCACTTCACCGTCGGGAGGTGGACGATGTTTTTCCCGAAGAAGTAGTCGGGAATCGTGATTCCTTCAGGAAAGATCGTGTTCAGCACATGCATCTTTGCCTTCGGCGAGTACGTGACCCACTTCATGTCCCCCTCCTTGAAGTTGAAGAGAACAGGGATGTCGTACTTCCGAAAGATCGGGACATAGTTGTTGAGGTCCTCTCCCTTGAACGCATCTGTTACCACTGTCTTGTTCTGCACGCAGGAGATGTCGCCCAGTCCGGCCTTCTTCAGAGCGAGAATCGTCCCCTCCAACTGCCACGGTGTGGTATTCGCAGCCGGAAAAGGGAAATGCCATGAGATGTTGTCCTTGAGGATCGTCGTCGTTCCCGACCTGAGCGCAGATGTAATGCCAGCCAGCTCCCCAAGCCGCTGATAATCTTCAATCACTGTCTCCGGTTTTGTCCTAAGGACGGCTACTTTAGATTTCATCATCCCTTATCCTGATGACCAATGACTCTTTCTTTGACTCTACAAACTCCAAACTCTACCCAATTCCCAAACTGCTTCTCTAAAACACCGCCGCTTCCTCATACACCCCGAAGGCCTCGGTCAGACTTCCACACATCTCCCCCAATGTTACGTAAGCTTTGGTGCAAGCAATAAATCGTGGGAGAAGGTTCGTCCCGTCCACCGCGGCCTGTTTCAGTTCTCCCAATGTCCTGTCCACTTCTGCCCGGTTGCGCGAGTTTCTTACGTCGGCAATGCGTTTCCGCTGCTTGATTTCCACTTCGGGAGAGATGAGAAGAATGGGAATCTCGATCTTCTCATCCTCTTCCACAAACTCATTCACGCCAACGATGATCTTTTCCTTCTTGTCCAGCTCAAGCTGATAGCGGTACGCCGCCTCTGCGATCTCTCGCTGGAAGAATCCCGCCTCGATTGCAGGGATCACACCTCCAAGGGTGTCGATCTTCTCAAAATATGCCTCAGCCTCTTTTTCCATCCTATCGGTCAATGCCTCCACAAAATAGCTGCCGCCGAGTGGATCGACGGTGTTGGTTACTCCGGTTTCAAACGCAATGATCTGCTGAGTCCGCAAGGCAATCTTCACCGCCTTTTCTGACGGGAGGGCCAGCGTCTCATCCATGGAGTTTGTATGAAGTGACTGGGTTCCACCGAGAACACCGGCCAGCGCCTGGAACGCCGTCCGGACGATGTTGTTTTCCGGCTGCTGGGCAGTGAGTGTACATCCCGCTGTCTGCGTGTGAAACCGGAGCGTTAATGACTTTTCGCTCTTTGCTCCGTACTTGTTCTTCATCCGCCGAGCCCAGATGCGGCGGGCAGCACGGTACTTGGCAATCTCCTCAAAGAAGTCGAGATGAGAATTGAAAAAGAATGAAAGCCGCGGTGCAAAGTCATCCACATTCATTCCCCGTTCGATGCACGCTTCCACGTAGGCAAAGCCATCGGCCAGGGTGAATGCAAGCTCCTGCACGGACGTGGAGCCTGCCTCACGGATGTGATAGCCGCTCACGGAGATGGGATTCCACTGCGGCATTTCTCTCGAACAGTACTCCACCATGTCCGTGATGATTCGCATGGAAGGATGCGGAGGATAGATCCACTCCTTCTGCGCGATGTATTCTTTCAGGATGTCGGCCTGGATCGTTCCCCGGAGGTCTTTCCCTTTCGCCCCCTGCTGCTCGGCAACGGCGATGTAGAACGCCAGCATCATGGCCGCCGGCGCGTTGATCGTCATGGACGTCGAGACGTCCTTGAGCTTGATCCCTTTGAAGAGGATCTCCATATCGGCAAGTGAGCTGACGGAGACACCGCAAATTCCCACTTCGCCTTCCGAGATGGGTTCGTCGCAATCACGCCCCATGAGTGTCGGAAGATCGAACGCAACCGAGAGTCCAGTCTGGCCGTGGTCAAGCAAATAGTGGTACCGCTCGTTGGTATCCTCCGGCGTGCCGAACCCGGCAAACTGGCGCATCGTCCAGAGCTTCCCCCGGTACATGTTGTGGTGAATCCCGCGGGTGTAAGGAAACTCACCGGGAAAGCCGATATCGGACAGGTAATTGATGTGGGCGATGTCGTCGGGCGTGTACAGGAGCTCGATCGGCTCTCCGCTGACCGTGGTGAACTTCGTCTGAAGTTGACGGGATGACTTTGCAGCTTTCTCAGCCCAACGCTTTTTTTCTGCCTTGATCTTGTCGGTGCTGTTGGAATTCATGCAGACTCCTTAAGGAACAGTCAGTATTGCCGGTGGGCTAATTAACTGATTTCATAAGTGAAGTTCAAGGATAGGGTTTGGCATTCTGGAACAAACGATCACGTCCTCCCAAACCGTCTGTCCAGTTCCTCCACGGAGATCCGGAGAACAATCGGTCGCCCGTGGGGACACACGTATGGCATCTTCGTAGCAAACAACTGGTCGATAAGTGATCGCATCTCCTGCTCGTTCAGCTTATCGCCGGCCTTGATTGCTGCCTTGCAGGAGAACGACTTGGCAAGGTTGTCCCGCACCTCCATCGGCGCATGCTGCTGGTACTCTTTGTACAGATCGAGGAGTTCGCCCACCACCTTCCCTTCACCGCCTGTGCGGAGGTCGGGAGGGACGCCGTCGATCACCACTGTTGTCTTTCCAAAGGGTTTGATGGAAAACCCAAGGAGCTCGAAATGCGGCAACAGCTCTGTCAATAACGCAAAGTCGCCCGGGCGAAGCTCCACCGTTTGAGGGAACAAAAGCTGCTGTGAGGAAGGAATGGCATTCTCGAACCGCGCCAGCGCCCGCTCGTACAAGACCCGCTCGTGCGCAACATGCTGGTCTACGATCATCAGCCCATTCCGTATCTGCGAGAGAATATACTTGTTGTGGAGCTGCCAGATCAGTGCGGTCTCTCCCTTTTCAGGACGGACCCCTTCGTGCGGGAGTGTCTTCGGTTCCATCTGAGCCGGACCTTCAACAGCACTTCGCTCAAACCGTTCGTCAATGTTAATGTTGCCGAGCAGACGCGAGGCAATGTCGGCGCCATCGGCTTGTCGGGGAGAAGAAAATGCAAAGTCCGGCTGTGTGGTTGGGAGTATCTCGCCCGTCGCCGTGTCGATCCGTTGCTCCGGCCAGAGATGTTGTCGGCCCGTGAATCGGAGGCCCACCGTACCTTCTTCAATCCCCCGCTCGTTGAAAGTCGCCGCGGGAACTGCTTCGCTCATGGCAAGCGTCTTCCGGACAAGCGTGGAGACAAACCGATAAATGTTCTGTTCATCCTCGAATTTCGCCTCCATCTTTGAGGGATGGACGTTCACATCCACACGGTGTGGATCGATATCGATGAAAAGGAGGAAGAACGGGAATGCCCCCTTGATCATCAGATGTTCGTAGGCAGAGAAGACCGCGTGCGAGATGTTGCGGTTGGTGATGTAGCGCTTGTTGAGGAAGAGATACTGGTTGGCCCGGGTCCTTTGTCCGAATGACGGCTTGCCGAGGTAACCGGAGACCGAAAGATAGTCGGTCTTCTCTTCGGTCCATACCATCCCACTGAACTGCCGCTCCCCAAACACATCGAGCAGCCGGTCTTCGAGTGTCCCTCCCCGCAGGTCGAGCACCGTATCGTCATCGCTGATGAACTTCACGGCCACTTCGGGATGGCTGAGAGCGACACGCTGCACGACATCGTAAATATGACGGAACTCGGTGTTCGTGCTCTTGAGGAATTTCAGCCTGGCGGGGACGTTGTAGAACAGATTCTGAACAGCGAACGAGGTCCCTGGTTCTCTCCCCTCTTTGGAAATGCGGAGACTGCCACCACCGTCAATCTGAACAACCGTCGCAACATCATCCTCTGAACGCCGGGTCTTCATCGTCACCTGCGCCACAGCGCCAATGGAGGCAAGAGCCTCACCACGGAACCCGTACGTCGTGATGGCCTCAAGGTCTTCGTAGCTCGCAATCTTGCTCGTGGCGTGGCGTCCGAACGAAGCAACGGCATCCTGTTCGTCCATACCAACGCCATCGTCCACCACCTGGATGAGCTTCTTTCCTCCATCCTTGACAATCACAGCGATGTTTTTCGCACTGGCATCGAGGGAGTTCTCCAGCAGTTCCTTCACGACGGATTCCGGACGCTGGATCACTTCCCCGGCGGCAATCTTGTTGGCAAGATGCTCGGGGAGTATTTGTATTCTACGGGGAGGCATGGCAGTACTGATACTATTCAACTCCCAACTCCATTTGTTCCTTCGCTTTCTTGCCTGAGTGTTGCGCTGCTTTGAACGTAATGTTTGTTGCAGGAAGCTCCTGGGTGAGTTGCTACTAAGACCTGCCCGCCAAATGTAGTCCATGTTGGCAGGCGGGCACGAAGACACAAATGTCCACAAAGAAAATCCAAAGCATATTCTTCATTTTATTCCTTCTTCGCGTCTTTGTGCCTTTGTGGCAAAAAATCATTGCTCGAACAATGCGTCAACAAACGCCTTCCGATCAAACGGCTCCAGATCGTCGATCTGTTCTCCCACGCCGATAAACTTTACCGGGACGTTCATCTCTTTACTGATGGAGAGGACAATTCCCCCTTTTGCAGTTCCGTCCAGCTTGGTCAGAACAAGTCCGGTCACGGCAACTGCCGCACTGAACTGCTTCGCCTGCTGCATCCCGTTCTGCCCGGTGGAGGCATCAATGACAAGAAGAACTTCATGCGGTGCCTCGGCGCGCTGCTTTGAAATCACCCGCTTGATTTTTTTCAGTTCTTCCATCAGGTTCACTTTCGTGTGAAGGCGACCCGCCGTATCAATGATGACGACATCGGCTCCATGCGCCGTGGCTGATTTCACCGCATCGAATGCCACCGCCGCCGGATCCGATCCCTGTAGCTGCTGGATGATTTCCGCTCCGGCCCGTTTCGACCAGATTTCCAGTTGCTCGTTCGCTGCCGCACGGAATGTATCCGCCGCGGCAATCACAACCTTCTTCCCGCTCCTGATGTAGTGATACGCAAGCTTGCCAATGGTTGTGGTCTTCCCGACACCATTGATCCCTACCACCATCACAACATACGGCTTCACGGAAGGGAGCGCAAACGGGTCTTCCCCTGTCGTTCCGTTCACAAATTGTCGTTGGATCTCATCCCGAAGAAGATGCTGCAGCTCAGCGGAATCACTGTACCGCTCTTCCTTCACTCGCCTGCGGATGGAGTCGATGATCTTTCCAGTCGCTTCCACACCAACATCCGCAGCGATGAGAATTTCTTCCATCTGATCGAGCAATTCGTCATCGATGGTCGCCTTCGTCGTGATCAGGCGGCCCACTTTCCCGAGCAGCCCTTCCCGCGTCTTGGTCAGACTTTCTTTGAGCTTCGTAAATCCGAGCTTGTCAAACAAACCCATGGTGATCAACGATGAATGAGAAATGTGGAAAACACAAGCTATGGATTATGCCCGCTGCTTGAGCACCTCAATGAAGCGTTTGATGTAAAGTACAAATGACAGAGCAAGGAGCAGAACTGAAATGCAGAGCAGCACATCAATCACCCATGAATGGAGATCCAGCACCATGAGGAATAGTGTCAGTGAAATAATACCCACCGCCCATTTGCCTGTTTCGTTGGAGGGAAGGACGACCCCTCGCGTTGCCTTGATGTACATACCTCCTATGAAGATAAGAATGTCTCTGCCCAGAACGACCACCACGAGCCACAAGGGAATGTCATGCAGATGAAGAAGCACAAGGACGACGGCACCAACGGCGATCTTATCGGCGAGAGGGTCGAGGATCTTCCCCCACTCCGTAGTCTGGTTGAACTTGCGGGCGAGGACGCCATCATACTTGTCGGTCAACGCAGCAACAAACATGATGAGACCACCCCACATTCTCGCAGACGGGTACTCCGAGAGCATCACGAGCACAAAGGGAATTGCCAGAAGGGCGCGGCTGACGCTTAGAAGATTGGAGATGGTAAAGAAACGATCAACCGTCGCAGTGGTGGTGCCGGGCGGTGAGCCTGACTGTTGTGGAGGAGTGCTCACGCTTCATTCTCTTCCTTCGTCTGATTGGCATCGATCTTCACAGGATACTTTCCACTGAAGCAGGCCGTGCAATAGTTCGCTCCGTTCTCATGCGGGACAGAGGCAAGCAGGTTCTCGATCGATAGATACTCAAGACTGTCCACCCCGAGCTCCTCGCCGATTTTCTGCACATCCCCCCCGCATTGGTTCGCGATGAGTTCTTTGGGTGTCGGGAAGTCCATGCCGTAGTGGCACGGGTACTTGATCGGCGGGGCAGTGACGCGGAAGTGGACTTCCTTCGGTCCTGCTTGCTTGATAAGCTGCACAAGTTGCTTCGATGTCGTCCCCCGCACGATGGAGTCGTCGACAATCGTGACCACCTTGTCTTTAAGGACACCCTTGACGGTGTTGAACTTGGTCTTCACTTTGTTCTCACGAACGTCTTGCTTCGGCTGGATAAACGTCCGCCCGATGTAGTGGCTTCGGATAAGACCGATCTCCAGCTTCGCCTTCCCCCCCCGCTTATTCGTCTCCTGGACAAATCCCATGGTGGCTGTATTGCTCGAATCGGGAACATTGATGACCACAACCTTGTCGTTCGGGTCTTTCGGCTTGACCGGATTGGAATTGGCAAGAGTCTTCCCCAGTTTGCGGCGAACCTTGTCCACACTATGGCCGAAAATCTGGCTATCGGGACGGGAAAAGTAAATGTATTCGAAAACGCAATGATGCGGTCGCGCGGGCTGATCGTTGATCCGAAGAGACACAATCTTGCCAGTCTGCTGGGTCGCGGCATCGATGACCACGATCTCTCCCGGTTCGACGTCCCGGATGTACTCTGCATCGATGATGTCGAAACCAACGGTCTCGGAAGCGACCAGGTAGGCACTTCCCTTCTTTCCAATTGCGAGCGGACGGAATCCTGAATGGTCCCGTGCAGCGATGAGTCTGTCGTTGCACAGGATAACGAGTGAAAACGCACCCTGGATTTGTGCGAGTGCATCCTTGATCTGCATGATCTGGTCGGTCTCTTTGCTCCGGGCGATGAGATGGAGAATCACTTCGGTATCCGACGTGGTCTGGAAGATCGTCCCGTCTTCCTGCATTCTGTTCCGTATCTGGCGGAAGTTGGTCAGATTGCCATTGTGGGCGACTGCTATGTTCCCACCTTTGTAGAGAACAGTGAAAGGTTGGATGTTGAACTTGTTATCCGCAGAACCCGCCGTGGAGTACCGGTTATGCCCGATGGCAAGATTCCCACGCAGGAAATCCGTCAGGATTCGACCGTCTTTGTACACGTCGTTGACAAGACCGAAATCCTTGTGGACGTGGAAGCGATGCTTCCGGAGGGTCGTATCAAACTCCGACGTCACGATGCCTGAGCCTTCCTGTCCACGGTGTTGCTGCGCAAGGAGGCCGTAGTACGTGAGTTGGGCCGCAGCAGGATGGCCATAGACACCAAACACAGCACAATGACAACGGGGTTTATCAAGATCGGGGGAGGTCATTATTCGCTTGCACTTCGTGAAGGGGTACGTCGACGATGAACAATATACGAGAACTTTGCCGGCAAAACAAGGAACGGTTCAGTCGACGATGGTGTCGCACAGAAAATGTACATCATCGCGCTGACGATAGTCGGTGGTCACGTGGAGGCCACGGCTCTCCTTCCTTTTCATGGCGGAACGAATGATGAGCGATGCGCAGAGTACAAGGTTCCTCAACTCGATGAGCGACTCGGTGACTTTTGTTTTCTTGTAGAAGTTCTCCACTTCATTCCGGATCAGATCCATTCGCCGGAGCGCTCGCTCGAGACGGAGGTCCGACCGGACGATGCCCACATAATCCCACATGATCTGTTGGATTTCCCGCCGGTCGTGGGAAACGAGCACCCACTCTTCACTGTTGAACGTGCCGCTATCGTCCCACTCTTTAATGGAGGGAAGAGCTGCCTCATACGACTTCAGGAATTCAGACGCATGCTTCGCTGCCCGGTCGGAAAAGACAAGCGCTTCAAGGAGTGAATTGCTGGCAAGACGGTTCGCACCATGCACACCGGTCATCGTCACCTCACCGGCGGCATACAATCCCGAGATGGAGGTTCTCCCGTGGATATCGGTCACCACCCCCCCACACGAATAGTGCGCGGCCGGAACGACCGGCACCAACTCTTTGGTAATGTCCAGCTTGTACCGAGTGAGACAGGTTTGGTAGATGTTGGGGAAGTGCTCGATTACTTGATCGGGAGGAAGGTGCCGCAAATCCAGGAGAACGAAGTCCTCTCCCTTCTTCTTCAACTCCGTATCAATGGCATACGCAACTATGTCCCGCGGCGCAAGAGACTTCCGCTCGTCGTACCGCTCCATAAATTCCTCGCCATCACGGGTCTTCAAAACTCCACCGAAACCTCTTACTGCTTCTGAAATCAGAAAAGATGGACTCCCCGAATCGTACAAGGAGGTCGGGTGAAACTGGATGAATTCCATGTTTGCTATCGCCGCGCCGGCCCGGTACGCCATCGCAACACCGTCACCTGTGGCTATGCCGGGATTCGTCGTGTGTAGATAGACGTGACCCAGGCCTCCCGTGGAGAGCATGACGACCTTGGCGACGAACGTGTCGACACGCTTCTCCCGTTCGTTCAGGGCATACGCCCCCCAGCAGTGAATCCTGGTCCGATCGATCACGCGTTTTTCGGTGATATGATGCTCTGTCACCAGATCGATGGCCGCGTGGTTTTCGAACGTGACGATGTTCTTCCGTTCTGCCACCGCGTGAAGGAGGGCACGCTCGATCTCTCGACCTGTCAGGTCTTTTGCGTGTACAATTCGGTTGGTCGAATGGCCGCCTTCCCGACCGAGGTCAAGCACTCCGTCTCGTTCGGTGAACTTTACCCCGAGTTGAATCAATTCCCGCAGCCGGTCAGGGCCTTCACGCACCATGGTCTCCACTGCCTCCCGATGACTGAGCCCCACTCCAGTCGAAAGCGTGTCTTTCACGTGCATTTCGAATGAATCCACACCTGACATGACGGCCGCAACACCTCCCTGCGCATAGTTGGTGTTGGATTCAGCCCTCTCCTTCTTGGTGATTATAGCAACCGTCCCCATCCGGGACGCCTTCAGGGCATAGGAGAGCCCGGCGATGCCACTGCCGATAACGAGAAAATCAAATTTGTGAGTCATGGGAGTTTCGACGCACGTACTGGTCAAGGGAACAAAAAAGGCGACCGAAAGATTCGGTCGCCTTGGAATACTCCTTTTCGGAGTTGTTATTCGAAGTTGTAGCTGGCTGTCAGGTAGCCAAACGTATTGATGTTGTCCTGCGAACCAATGAGGCCGAGACCGCGACGGAGAGCTTCCTCGCTGACCGTAGCATCAAGGGCAAAACCGCCAAAACGGAAGCCAAGGCCTAACGTAACAAGGCCATCGTGCGTAAATTGGTTTATTCCGCCAATCAGTAGGAAGCTATGCGGGAAAGAAGCACTGGTTTCCGTGGTGGGACCGGCGACGCCTCCAGTAGAAGATTCCGCTTCTGTCTTGATTTTTGCCAATGCGCGATAGTATCCGCCTCGTCCGGCCAACCAATCTGTGAACCACCACTCACCGCCAACGTTGAAAACGGGGAGCGCAAAGTATGTAACCGTGTTCTTGGCTGTCGTAGGAGTTGCGCCACCTGTATTGAATTCGAGTTCTGCTCTTGCAGATTGGAGGCTCAGACCGCCGGCCATATAGAACGCCGGAGTCCGATATTCACCGCCAACACCAAACGCATATGCCAAGGCAGTCACCTTCTCGCTCGCCGTGGTGGCTGTTACGGTGTTCGGTGGAGCATCCTCTTTCGGCTCAGCCGAGAGTGTTGCGAATAATCCATAAGGGACAAAATTCACCTTGTTCGACATTTTGAACTTACCACGAGCGCTGACCTGGATTTCAGTTCCAGATGCGGAATATTCCCCGCCTAAACCCGCAACGACCGGATTGTTCTTCAAATTATCAGTTGCCTTGTCGAGACGGAGAGCCCCGCTGAGATCAAATGAATTTCCCCCGCCCAGATCAATGTTTGCGCCTGCTCTGAAACCAAACATACTCGCGGATGCTTCATTGTCAGTGGATGTGGCAGGGGCCGGGACTGTACTCTTGCTGTCGGCATGAGAAGTGCCGTACATAAAACCGAAGCCGAGATCAACCGAACCCATGTCGTATGCAACCACGAGTTCCCAGACATTGAGTATCGATGGAATTGACTGCGGGGTGCGTTGCGCGATCGATGGAAGCGCCGGGAAACCAGGAACCACGGTCCCTCCTGCAATCAGTCCAGCCACAGCATTTGCTGCGGAAGGATCGT
>DASRUE010000218.1:0-2089 GCA_035687895.1 Bacteroidota bacterium
CGGGAAGTTCTGCAATGGATCGCAACACCACGTCTGGTGAATACTCGAGGTCATCCAACGATGTGTCCTTGTCCTTCCCCGTCCTGATGAAAACGGTCTGTAACCCGGCTCCTGCTCCCCCTGCGATATCAGCCTTCAGATCGTCTCCTACCATGATCACTTCGGTTGGGGAACACTGAAGGCTCTCGCATGCCTGCAGGAAGAACTCCACCGATGGTTTCCCAAACAGCCGTCCCTCCTTACCCGTTGCATACTCAAGCGCCGTAACAAATGCCCCTGCGTCCAGCGTCAGCCCTTCGGGAGTAATCCAGAAGCGGTTTTTCTGCAACGCGATCATCTCTGCTCCATCGAGAACCATTCGAAACACCCTGTTCATTGCGGAATAGCTGAACCGCTTTCCTACGTCGCCGATGACAACATGGGTCGGGTGTTCCTTGACGCCGGCAATTCCAGCGAAGTCCTCGCGGAGATTGGGGCTGGCAAAGAAATAACAGCGGGCGTCCGGAACTGCACGCAGGTATTGTGCTGCAGCGATAGGTGCCGTGAAGAGATCCGCTGGTGAAACTACAATGCCAACGTGAGCCAGCTTCGCAAGGACCTGAAATCTACTGAACGTGCTAGTGTTGGTAACGAATCGATGAGGGATTTTCTTCCGCTGAATGTAGTGGATGGTCTCGATGGCCCCGGGAATGAGTTTCTCCCGGAGATAGATTACACCGTCGAGGTCGATGAGAAGGGCAGTCGGTGTTGTGAGCGGAAGAGGTGCCATGGACTCTCCATTGACTCCGCATGGATTCCCGGAAATAAGCACGGGCTTCCCTTCTTCGTACAGGAGGCCCGTTGGGTAGTGAGAAGCGCTCGAGACTACGCGATGGTTACTTCCTTCGTCAAATAGACGTCCTGTATTGCGTTCAGCAGTTTTGCACCATCCTTCATCGGCTTCTGGAACGCCTTCCTACCCGAAATGAGTCCCGTGCCTCCCGCACGCTTGTTGATGACGGCTGTCTTCACGGCTTCCGCGAGGTCGTTCTCGCCTGAGGCTCCGCCGGAATTGATCAATCCAGCGCGTCCCATGTAACAATTGGCGACCTGGTAACGGGTCAAGTCGATCGGGTGATCGCTGGTTAGCTCTGAATATACCTTCTTGTGCGTCTTTCCAAAATTGATAGCCGTGAAGCCGCCATTGTTCTCGGGGAGCTTCTGCTTGATAATGTCGGCTTCGATCGTGACACCAAGATGATTGGCCTGCCCCGTCAGGTCGGCCGAGACGTGATAGTCCTTCTCTTTTGTCTTGAATGCAGCATTGCGGGTGTAGCACCAGAGAATGGCTGCCATTCCGAGCTCGTGGGCGTACTTGAATGCAGCGCTGACCTCCTGAATCTGTCGCTTTGATTCCTCCGACCCGAAGTAAATCGTTGCGCCCACGGCGACCGCCCCCATCTCAAAAGCCATGTCGATATCACCGAACATGATTTGATCGTAGGTGTTCGGGTAGGAGAGGAACTCGTTATGGTTGATCTTGACGATGAACGGAATCTTGTGGGCGTACTTCCTCGCACAGGCACCAAGTACTCCGAAGGTCGATGCAACGGCGTTACATCCGCCTTCCATCGCCAGCTTCACGATATTCTCCGGGTCGAAGTAGACCGGGTTGGGTGCAAACGACGCCCCCGCAGAGTGCTCGATTCCCTGGTCGACAGGAAGGATCGAAAGGTACCCGGTGCCGCCCAGCCGGCCATGGCTGTACATCTGCTGCAGGCTGCGGAGAACCCCTGGCTTCCGATCAGATGGGATGAAGACGCGATCGACAAAATCGGGACCTGGCAAATGAAGCGATTCTTTCGAAATGGTCTTGCACTGATGGTCGAGCAAGCTTCTTGCCTCGGCACCGAGCAATTGTTCAATATCTTTCAACATTGATTTTCTCCTGGATGAACATGAACGGATGAATTTCCGAGTTGACGAAGTTGAAGTGAAGGTGCTCCCAAGAGCGGTAACACTTCAACAACCACGGTCAAGATACAAAAATGTGAAGAAAGAATAAAGTAAGAACCGGATATGTTCCGCTGCCATCAATGACCCATCGGAA
>DASRUE010000219.1:0-6530 GCA_035687895.1 Bacteroidota bacterium
TATCGGAGATTTCATGCAGGCGGGAGCTGTCGTGATGAATCCTGGCTGCGGTCCGTGCCTTGGCGTTCATGAAGGAGCCTTGGGCGATGGCGAAGTGGCCCTTTCCACAACGAACAGGAATTTCAAGGGACGTATGGGGAACCCGAAATCGGAAGTCTACCTTTGCTCCCCGGCGGTGGCTGCTGCCTCAGCGATCACCGGTGTCATCACCAATCCTAAGAAAGGAGTCCGGTAACATGCCGACCGTCGTACTGAAGTTGGGGAATGACATTTCGACGGATGTGATCTATCCGGGGCGATACATGGCGACAGTACTCCCCTCCGAGACTCCACAATATGCGTTCGCCGACCATGTTGAGTTCAACACGAAGCTCAAGACCCAGCTTGTTCCGTCGGGCAGTATCATTGTTGCCGGGAAGAACTTCGGCTGCGGTTCTTCGCGGGAACAGGCAACCTCAGCGCTCAAGGGATATGACTTGACCATTGTTGCCGAAAGCTTCGCACGGATCTTTCTTCAGAACTCGATCAACCTGGGGCTCAAGATTGTGGAAGCACCAGGAATCCAGGCATCAGAAGGAGATGAATTGGAAGTCGGTGCTGAGAGTGTCCGGAACCTGACGACGGGCACGAGTGCCAGGATCGTTCAATTGCCCAAAGCCCGTCAGGCGATCATCGATGCCGGTGGGTTGATTCAGTACACAAGAACGTTGGTGCTTCAGCAACGCAGAATCATGCAAGAATGACAATGCACAATCACAACAGGTGACACTATGGAACGATACGAGCTGTCGACACAACGGGAGCTGTTCAAGATTCTGGAAGACGCCATTCAAAGGGAGGATGATGCGCACGACATTTATGCGCACGCAGCGGAACATACGGACGATCCGACGGTCAAGGAATTCCTTATGAATCTTGCTGCGATGGAACACGAACATCACCTCCTGCTCGAAAATAAACTGAACGAGCTGAAGGCCGTCGCAGAACTGCAGGACGAGATCAACGACACGTGTGCATGAGACCACCACGAAGAGAACTGAATTATTAGCAGGGAGTCTGAAAAGATGGAAACTGTCGATCAGCAGAAGACCCGGTTCAAAACGTTCACATACAAGACCAACGTCACCTGGACGGGTGGAAAAAGCGGCACGCTTGCGTCAGACAGAAAACCTTCGTTGCAGGTTGCCAGCCCGCCAGAGTTCAAAGGTGAGTCGGGTGTCTGGACTCCCGAGGATCTCTTTGTTGCCTCGGTGGAGATCTGTCACATGGCCACGTTCCTTGCGTACGCGAACCGCGGAGAGTTGCCATTGATTGCATACCGGAGTCACGCAAACGGTGTGCTGGAGTTCATTGATGGCGATTACCGCTTTACGCGCATCGTCCTGTTTCCAACCATCATTGTGGGCCAATCGGCGAAGGAGGAAGAAGTGTATGCCATGCTGCGCGACGCTCACAAGCATTGTCTGGTGGCGAACTCGATCGCGTCCATTGTGGAGGTCAACCCGACCATTATGATGCAGTGAACCTTGTTTCCCCCTGCTTCGCAAACATGGGAAATGCGCCCGCCACTTCTTACTTCTGAAAAGAACGAGACTACTAAGAATGCCCGAACCGGCCTAATCCTTGGCAAATTAGAGCTATATGGCCCCCTTCTATTGGCATCTCGTTTGCCCACTTTGAATCGGAATTATCAGAGGAGTTCTTCATGGGAAGCCTGTTCTCTCGCGTCGATATCGGATTACTGAAGAAATACGACCGCCCCGGACCCCGTTACACGAGCTATCCGACCGCCCCGTTGTTCAGTCCAACATTCACTGCGGACGACTATCATGGGGAAATCCTTGCGACGAACGGGCCCGATTCAACCGCTGATGTTTCGCTCTACTTCCATTTCCCATTCTGTGATACTCTCTGCTATTTTTGCGGCTGCACGATGATGGTGACCCGTGACCGGAATCGCATTGCCGAGTATCTTCTTTATCTCAAGAAAGAAATCGACCTGGTTGCCCCGATGATCGCTCCCGGGCGGAAGGTGACACAGATCCACTGGGGCGGCGGTACACCAACACACTTGACGCCGGAAGAGATTCTCGACATTGCTTCGTATATCAAAGCAAGGTTCCTCGTCGACCCGGACGCAGAGATGAGCGTGGAGATTGATCCGCGAGAGTTAACCCAGAAGCATCTTGGCACGTTGCGGCACGTCGGGTTCAACAGGATGAGCATGGGAGTACAGGATTTCAATGCGAAGGTGCAAGAAGCTGTGAACCGTGTTCAGCCTGAGGAACTCACCACGAACGTCTTCAAGTGGGCAACCGCCCTTGACTTTGAAAGCATCAACATCGATCTGATTTACGGCCTGCCGTTTCAAACGCTCGCATCGTTTGAAGAGACGGTACAGAAGGTGCTCCATTTCCAACCGGACAGGATTGCGGTCTTCAACTATGCGCACGTTCCCTGGATGAAGCCACACCAGAAACTCATTCATCCTGAAGACCTTCCAACCCCGGAGCAGAAGCTTGAAATCCTGAAGATGACGATCGAGCTTCTCTCATCCCACGGCTATGAGTACATCGGTATGGATCATTTTGCCAAACCAAACGACGAGTTGACGCGTGCCCAGAAGCAGAAAACACTCTACCGGAATTTCCAGGGCTACTCCACGAAGTCGGGTGCCGACCTGTACGGATTCGGGATGTCATCGATCAGCCATTTTCAGAACAGCTACGCGCAGAACTTCAAGAATCTGCAGGAGTACTACGCAGCGGTGGGGGCAGGACTGCTCGCCACGCACGTCGGCTACCGGATGACCGAGGATGACCAGATCCGAAAGCACGTGATCATGCGCCTCATGTGCGATCTGGAGTTGGAGAAGAGGGACACGGAGGAGCGGTTTGGTATTGACTTTGATGAGTACTTCGCCGCGTCGCTCCTGCAACTTGGGCAATTTGCTGAGGATGGTTTGTTGACCCTGTCACCCGATCGGATCACCATCGTCGGGGCCGGGCGGCTCCTGCTCCGCAATATTGCAATGTGTTTCGATGCCTATCTGGATTCCGTCGGCAAGAACAAACCCGTCTTTTCGCGCACGGTATAGCGTTCAATCACCGGCATTCAGTGGTTCTGCCACCTTCCCCGTTGCGGTCACTTGATATTCACACCGGTGATGTCGATATTGCGACGTGCGGTTCTTCAGGCAGGTCGGTTGTCCTTTCAAGAAACTCCACCCGTATGCACGTCCACTTCCGTGATACCGTTGTTCTCATTGCATTCCTTTCTCTTGCAGGCTGCAAGAGCGACCAGGGGGAGGCTGTGACCAACTCCTTGATTCAAGAAGCGAAGCAGAAATTTGCACCGGACAGGCGGACGGTCGTCTTTGACGTCGACGGGCGGCTTGAAGGTCAACGTCTCATCCTTACCGGGGAGGTCCATGACGCGACACTCAAAGGTCAATTGATGGATTACTTGCGAAGTACCACGAAGTACGAAATTGTCGACAGTGTGACCGTGCTGCCAGAGACCGGTCTTGGAGAAAAGACGTTCGGGGTGGTCACGGTCAGCGTCGCCAATGTCCGCTCGAAACCGGGCCACTCTGCCGAGATGGCATCGCAAGCGTTGCTCGGCACGCCGCTGAAGGTGCTGAAGAAACAACATGGCTGGTATTACGTGCAGACACCAGACCAGTATCTTGGATGGCTTGATGATGGCTTTGAGCTCATGGATCGAACGGGCTACGAGGCCTGGTCGCAATGTCCAAAGGTGATCGTCACAGCAGAATACGGTTTCACGCGCCAATCACCTGACATCAAGAGTCAGGTTGTGAGCGACGTGGTGGCAGGGGATCTTCTTGGGATGGTCGGCGAATCCCGGGGACACTTCAAGGTGCAATATCCGGATGGGCGGGAAGGGTTCCTTCCGAAAGACCATGCGCAGCCGTATCGCTTATGGCTTGCCGAGGTGCGAGAGACCCCCGAGAATGTCATTAGAACCGCGCATCGTTTTTTTGGAGTCCCGTATCTCTGGGGCGGAACCTCGGCAAAAGGTTTTGATTGTTCGGGGTTCACGAAGACTGTATACTTTCTCAACGGCGTACTCCTCCCCCGCGATGCCAGTCAACAAGTCATGGTTGGGAGTATTATAGATACGGGTGTTGATATGGAGAATCTCAACACCGGTGACCTCCTGTTCTTTGGATCGAAAGCCACGCCGGAACAAGAGGCACGGGTGACTCATGTCGCTATTTATCTCGGCAGGAAGAAGTTCATCCACTCCTCCGGCGACGTCCGAATCAACAGCTTTGACCCATCCGACCCGGACTTCAGCGAATACAGGTTGGGGACGTTCCTTCACGCAAGGCGGATCATCGGCGCCGGGCCGGAGACGGGAATTCGCAGACTCAACGAGCTTCCGTTCTATCGGGGCCATGAACTCTGACCGCCGGACATTCCTGAAACAAACACTTGCTGCCGGGGCAGCCTTCGCAATTCCCATGCGCTTACATGGGAGGACCCTTTCCGGCACTACAACGATGATGGTGAACGACATGGAGCTCCGCTTTTATCCATACACACTTGAACTCAAGCACGTCTTCACGGTGGCAGCCATGTCCCGTTCCACCACCCCGGTCATGATGGTGGAGGTGGAAAAGGACAGCATCATAGGATATGGTGAAGCGTCCATGCCGCCGTATCTCGGCGAGAGCCACGAGACGGCGAAGTCATTTCTCTCGAAAGTGGACCTGAAGAAGTACAGCGATCCTGTTGTCTTTGACGATATCCTCCACGACATTGACGCTATCGCGCCGGGCAATCATGCCGCAAAGGCAGCCGTCGATATCGCGCTCCACGATTGGGTGGGGAAGAAGCTCGGCTTCGCGTGGCATCAGGTGTGGGGGCTCGATCCCGCAAAAACACCGGTCACTACATTCACGATCGGCATCGACACTCCGGAGGTCGTCCGTGAAAAGACACGGGAGGCCGACATCTACAAAGTGCTGAAGGTGAAATTGGGGAAGGATAACGACAAGCAAATGATCGAGACGATCCGGGAGATTACCGACAAGCCAATCCGTGCCGATGCAAACCAGGGATGGAAGGACAAGACGTACGCACTGAAGATGATCGAGTGGCTGGCCACGAAGAACGTGGAGTTCATCGAGCAGCCTATGCCGAAGGAGAGGGTGGAGGAGCACGTCTGGCTGAAAGAGCGAAGCCCGATGCCGATCATCGGTGATGAGAGCGTGGTTCGTCTGCCGGATGTGCGAAAGGCGTGGGGAGTCTATCACGGCATCAATATCAAACTCATGAAGTGCACGGGGATGCAGGAAGCGTACAAGATGATCCAGCTTGCACGAGGGCTCGATATGAAGGTGATGCTTGGTTGCATGACGGAGACGACGTGTGCCATCTCTGCCGCCACGCAACTCTCTCCCCTTGTGGATTTTGCCGATCTCGACGGTGCTGCGTTGATCACCAACGATCTTTTCGATGGTGCATCCATTGTTGACGGGAAAATAACAATGCCTGACGGCCCCGGTATTGGAGTGCGCAAGCGATAGTGTAGAAAAATGCAGCCTTTGGGCAGCGGTTGGATGCGGCCCATAATGCAGTCATTGCGCCGGAAGCCGCCAGGTACCCTTGACACTGCACTTGACATTTCATAGATTCTGGCAGTGGCCTTCGGCAGTAAAGTGGACGCCGGAGGCGCTGCCCATCAGCCCTTTCTGTTTCTTTCCGTACCAGAGTTCTACCGTCACCCGCCCTAGAGGAGATTGCTGCAATGAACACCAGGAAGTTCCTCTTCTTTCTCATATCTCTCTTTGTCACCCACTTCGTGCTCGCCGGAACGACTGGCAAAATCGCCGGGACGATAACCGACGCGCGGACAGGTGAGAAGCTCGTCAGTGCAAACGTGATCCTTGAGGATACCCGCACCGGCGCATCGACGAACATCGAAGGGTACTACGTGTTGCTGAACATCCCTCCGGGCAACTACCGCTTGAAGGCGAGCCTGCTGGGATATACGCCTGCCACAGTCACCAATGTGCGTGTGGATATCGATCAGACCACGACGATTGACATTCAACTGGGCGAAGAAACCGTGCAGGCGGAAGAGGTGATTGTGGTCGCGCAGAGACCTGTCGTGCAAAAAGACGTGTCGAACAGCCGTGCGAACATCTCTACTGTCGAAGTGGAGAAGCTCCCGGTGGCAACGGTTGCAGGAGTTGTTGGTCTGCAGGCAGGCATTGAGACAACGGGCGAGGGGCAGTTTGTGATCCGTGGCGGAGCTGCCGCCCAGACGAATTTCATGGTGAACGGCCAGAGTCTTCGCGATGCACGGGACAACCGGCCTTATACCGGCATTAGTCTCACGTCTATCGAGGATATCCAGATCCAGACGGGCGGGTTCAATGCTGAGTATGGCAACGTGCGGTCCGGTCTTGTGAATGTGGTAACGAAGGAAGGGAGCAAGAGCGCGTACACTCTTGCCTTCATCGGTCGATACAGCCCGGCGAGGCAAAAGCATTTCGG
>DASRUE010000220.1:0-5729 GCA_035687895.1 Bacteroidota bacterium
CGGCATCATCAAAAGTCCGCATTGTTCCGGACACTTCGTTTATCCCTCCCCGGCAAAATACAACGACGGGACACTGCAGGTCTATGTCTCGCGCGACATGAACAGATGGGAGATACTCCAATTTGCCCGCTCGCTCACACGGAGTGGACGGGTGCCGAAGACCGATCGTTGGTCCACAACATCACTGATCGTGACCGCCGAACGCCCGTTCGCTGTTGAGTTCGACGGTGAAGTGATCAGCACGTCATTCGCACAATTCGGCATCCTCCCCCGTTTCTTGAAGGTGTGTCCATGATAGATGCAATTATTGAGAATCGCCTGATTAATCAACTGACGAGCAAGAGCCGCCGATCCCCGATGCAATTCCATCGGGTCCATGAAGCGGACGCGGAAATCGTTTCATTGGCGCACGACTTCCATCTCGCAATCACATGCGATAGCATTGTGGAGGAAATCGTCAGTGGACTTTATTCCGATCCATTCCTTGTGGGTTGGATGACAGTCATGTCAAGCCTCAGCGATCTGGCAGCCGTTGGCGCGGATCCCATCGGCATGCTCGTGGCAGAGGTGGTCCCACAGGGCTTTCCCATGGCTTCGTTGCTCAGGATGCAGGAAGGAATTGAACAAGCCTGTGTGGCAGGGGGAACCTATCTTCTCGGCGGTGATATCAACACCGGTCCGCATCTCATGACGAGCGGTACGGCTGTCGGCTCCGTTCGATCAGCGCAACCCATGACCCGGTGCGGATGTGCTCCAGGAGATGCCGTATACTGTTCGGGTCCGCTCGGGCTGGGAAATGCCTTCGCTCTCGAACGTCTGCAACCAACACCAGCGAGCATTGCATACCAACCCGTTGCAGGGCTTGCATATGGCAAGATTCTCAGAGGGGTTGCAACAGCATGCATGGACACCAGCGATGGCTTGATCGCAACCCTCGATCAACTGATGCGGTTGAACGGTGTTGGTTTTGATATTGACGCTGACTGCGAATCCCTCATCCACTCTGACGCGCTTGCCGCGGTCGATGCACGAGGCATCCCAGCCTGGCTGCTCCTGGCCGGACAGCATGGGGAGTATGAACTCGTGTTTACAGTTCCTCCCGACGCGGAGGATACGTTCCTCTGTGCTTCCCGGCGGCAGCACTGGGAGCCGGTCCGGCTTGGCCATGTGACTTCCGATCGGAGAATACATCTCCGACTGTATGGGGAGAGGGTGCCCATTGATACTGGCCGCATACGAAATCTCTCCTCCATAACGAACGGAAGCATTGAGAAATACCTTGCTCAGCTAGTGCAACTCGATCACGAAATCCGGAAAGGAGTGCATCGCCATGTCAGCGCATGAACAGTATGAAGGGGGCGAGAACTTTGACCTCCGCCAGATCCTTCTGCAAGGAAGAAACCTGCGGCTTCACGAGCGAACTGCCCTCTTTGGCTCGTTTCTCGGAAAGCTTGAGAGCAACCGGGAAATGCAGTGCCTGCGACGCCTCGCAACTTCAACCGACCGGGAGGTTCTTGTGGGGGATCCTCACACCGGGATACCTCACCGCATGCTCATGTTTGGATCAAACAACTACCTGGGTCTGGCCACACATCCTGTAGTGAAGGAGCGGGTGAAGAAAGTGATCGACTTCTACGGCGTTGGCGTGGGGGGACCGCCGTTGCTCAACGGCTACACGGTATTGCACCATGAGCTCGAGGAGCGTCTGGCCGCATTGAAGCAGACCGAGGATGCATTGATCTTCTCCAGCGGTTATGGTGCGAATGTCGGGCTTGCTGTGGGTCTTTTCGGGCAAGGTGACACGGTGATCGCAGACGCGTATAGTCACGCCTCTTTCTGCGACGGCGTGAAGCTCTCGGGCGCTCGGGCGCTTCGCTTCTGCCACAATGATGTTAGAGGGCTCGCACACCTGCTCAACGAGGTTCGCCAACGACAACACGGAGAGATCTTCGTTGGTGTGGAAGGTGTCTACTCCATGGACGGCGATCTCGCTCCCCTGGATGCACTTGTCCCGCTGTGCAAGCAACAAGGGGCAATCATTGTGCTTGATGATGCGCATGGGACGGGCGTCATGGGTCCCGGAGGCCACGGGACGGCATCCCACTTCGGATTGGAAGGGAAGATTGACATCACCATGGGAACATTCAGCAAGGCATTTGCCGTGACCGGTGGGTTTGTCGCCGCCTCCAAGCCGATCATTGATTATCTCCGGTTCTTTGCCCGCCCCTACATGTTCTCCGCGTCGCTCCCACCTATGGTTGTTGCAACCGTTCTGGCGTGTCTCGACACCATCGATCGTGAGCCGGAGATTGTGGAGACACTTCGGGAGAATGTTCGGTACACGGCAACTGGTTTGCAGAAACTCGGATTTGCAGCACACCCCCAGGCTGCCATCATCCCGTTGCGTGTGCCGGCGTGGATGAACATCCGACGGGCGGCGAGAATATTGCACGAACTCGGGATCTTTATAAACTCGGTGGAATATCCCGCTGTTCCCGTGTCTCAACAACGCTTCCGCCTCAGCGTGATGGCAACGCACACGCACGAAGACATTGACAGACTCCTCTCTGCGATCGCCGGCGTATGGAAGGAGATGGAGAATGATCACAAGGAAACACTAACTGATCGTCGGTCCCATGCAGCATAACGTTCCGCACAGGAGAGCATGCCATGAGGAAGCCAAAGCTGTTGATCATCGTTCTCTTTCAGAATCTCGGGGAGGCAAGTCCATACTACGCGCGCAATCCAGCCCCGCCTTTGCCGGGAATTCTGCTTGCCGGACTCACGCCTTCAGATCTTGACGTCGAGGTGTTGCACGAGATGATCAGGCCCATCAACTACAACACCGATGCATCGTTCATCGCAATCAGCTTCTTGGACTATCTTGCACCACATGCCTATGAAGTGGCAGCCCGGTTTCGAGCGATGGGCAAGGTTGTTGTGGGAGGTGGGAAGTTTGCCTCCACCTTCCCCGACGAGGTGGAGCCACATTTTGATGCGATCCTTGTGGGTGAAGCACAACAGGTGTGGCCGGAAATGGTGCGCGACATGGTCGCGGGAACCCTGAAACGACGCTACGCAGCCGGTCCGTCTCCGTCACTAGTACATATACCTCCGCCTCGCTATGATCTTGTTGAGCGCCGTTTTGCCGTTCCAGTTGTGACCGAAGCCTCACGCGGGTGTCCTCACCCATGCACGTACTGCCAGCTCAACATCAGGAGGTCGCCGTACCGTGTTCGTCCCATCGAGGATGTTGTGAAGGACCTGACAAACACACGCGCTCTCCCCTGGCATAAGCGGAAGATGGCAATGATTCTCGATAACAACCTGGGGGGCGATCTGAAAAACGCAAAGGCGCTGCTGCGGGAGATTGCGAAGCTGAAGTTCTGGGCCATCGGGACACAGTTCAGCATCGAGTGCCTGCGAGACGATGAATTTGTTGACCTGCTCGCGAAAGCGCGATGTCGCATGGCGTTCATCGGAATGGAATCCCTGAACGAGAAAAGTCTTGAGGGAGTGCGAAAACGTCAGAATAAGGTGAAAGAGTACAAAGAGGCGTTCGACAAACTCCAGCGCCGGGGTATCCTTCCCTTCACCGGCCTGATGTTTGCGCTCGACGAGGATACGGAAGAATATTATCAGACTCTTCCGGACCGACTGGAAGAGGTGGGAACCTCTGTGATCCTTCCTTCCATCTCCATCCCAATTTACGGAACACCATGGTACCACCAGGTCGTGGCAGAGGAACGACTTGTCGACAGGGATCTGTCCCACTACGATGGCGATCATATCCTCTTCAAGCACCCGCGTCTGTCGGAACAGGAAATCATCGAGGCGTACAAACGAATCAACCGGCTCTTCTACTCATGGACGAACATTTTCAAGCGCTGGTTGAGGTTTCTCCGGAAACAGTCCATACAGGAGCCCCTGCTGGAATTTTTCATCAAACTGGTTGTGACAACGGGGATCTTTTTTCAGCTCTCCATCTTTCAGCGACATCATGCGCAGCAGCGGGTCTTCCCGGATTTGTCTCGAGGTGGAGTGGAAGACCGAGCTGACAAACAGAAGGAGGTGGAGTCGATCGCGGCCTGAGGAATGGTCTATTTCACAAACTTGTACCCTGCGGTGTGAACAGTTAGCAAGTGCTTTGGCTTTGCTGGGTCTTGTTCAATTTTTTTCCTGATGGAGAGGATGAAATTGTCAACGGTCCGGGTGACAGGAAAGGTTTCATACCCCCAAATGTCGTTCAAGAGCATGTCGCGCGTGATCACCTCACCTTCCCGCTGAACGAGGTACCGCAAAATCTCGGCTTCCCGCGACTTCAGGCGAATCGGCTTCCCTCCCTTGGTTCCTTCCTGCTTGCGGAAATCGATGTACACTGCGCCAAACGAGCATTCCTGAATCTCCTTGACCTCAACATTCCGCCGCAGAAGCGCTTTCACGCGTGCAATCAACTCGGGGAGACTGAAGGGTTTTGTCACAAAATCATCCGCCCCCATTTCCAGCAACAGCACCTTGTCCAACTCCTTGTTCTTGCTCGAGAGGACCAGAATGGGAGTCTGCACGCCGTCTTTCCGGAGTTCCCGGCAAATGTCTTCACCATTCATGTCGGGAAGTATGAGATCAAGGATGATGAGATCTACCTTCTCGCGTTTTACCATGTGCAGTCCCTTCTCGCCGGTGGCGGAAGAAAGGACCTTGAAATGTTCGTGGGACAATGCCTCCCGTAACCCGCCGACAATCGCCTCGTCGTCTTCAATGAGAAATATCGTCTTCATGGTTCCCCGCGGAAATTGGCTAGACGGTGATCTGGTACACCGTCACCGGTTGACGGATATTCTTTACGCGCCTGAGTCCCAGTTTGTGGACATGGGCGCCGAGTCTTGCTTTGAGTGCATCGTATACACCCGCTGACACCGTGATGTGGTCAGGATGTCCGAGCTGTTGCAGGCGGGCGGCAACATTGACGGCGTCGCCCCTGAGTTTTCCTTCCACCTCCATCACATCGCCAAGATGAATCCCCATTCTCACATGAATCTGTTCTCGCGGAGGGCGCGGGCAGTTGTATTTCATGAACGCCCGTTGAATTGACACGCCACACTCGCTACCGACCACGGCACTCTCAAACGCGATCAGGAATGCATCGCCTATCACTTCCACGATGCGACCACCGTACTTTGTAACGAGCCTCGTGATTGTATTGTTCTGTCTTTTAAGCAGCTTCAGACCGAGTTGTTCATCCCGATTCATTGTCCGGGAGAAATCCTTCATGTCGGTGAACATAATACACAGGAGCCTGCGATTACCGCCGCCGGGACCGGCGTGATTCACGACCAGTGGGGACGCTCTGCGCGATGAAATCCGTAGCTGTGCACGGATCCGGGCAAGTAGTTCCCGCCCGTCAAACGGTTTGGTGATATAATCGTCTGCCCCGGCTTCGAGGCCTGAGATTTTGTCTGCCTGGTCTACTCGCGCCGTCAGCATCAGGACCGGATTCGTGAACCCACCGGCCCGTGCCTGCCTGCAGATTTCCAGCCCGCCCACGCCGGGAAGGTTCACGTCGAGCAATACCAGATCCGGGTGAGAGGCGAGCATCTTGTCCAGTCCCCGCGTTCCACTCGCGACGCTCTCGACCATGTAATCTTCAGATCGAAGAAGCTCGCGGAGCCCGCGTGCGATGACCGGATCGTCTTCGACGACGAGGATCCTCTTTCTTTTGCCCATCGTTC
>DASRUE010000221.1:0-2472 GCA_035687895.1 Bacteroidota bacterium
CAGACGTTTGGTCTGCGCCTCGGCGGCTTCGACCACATATCGTGTGACACTAGAAAAACCAAGGAGATGGCGCTCGTTGTCCTTAATTGCAGTCACGATAACGTAGGCCCGGGAACGGTTTCCGTCCTTCCGCATACGCCATCCATCCTCCTCATAGCGTCCGGCGTTTTGAGCCGCTTCCAGAATACGCATAGGTTTCCCGGCCTGAAAATCTTCCGGCAAGTAAAGGCACGAAAAGTGTTTCCCCACCATCTCTTCGGCCCGGTAGTTCTTGCCATCTTTCGATCTCGCAATCCAGCTGACGATGTAGCCATCCGGATCAGTGATAAAGAATTCGTCCTCCCCGACACTGTCCATCATCAAATGCAAGCGTTCCTCGCTCCGTGCGAGCGCAGCATTGATCTGCCTGAGCATCGTCAGGTCTTCCCCCGAACATACCAATCCCGTAACGTTCCCGGACACATCTTTCAAGACGGTGCTTCGCCATGAAATAGTCCGCTCTTCTCCGCTTCTTGTGGTAACCGGGTACTCGTACTCATCGGTGAGAGTTCCGTTCATCACCCGGGCATGAATAGCTTGCACCACAGCGTGGTGAGCCTTTGGAACAAACTCGTCAATCCAACGCTTGCCAACAAGGGCTGCCACATCGTAGCCAAGCAGCTTACACCCGGACTTGCTCATCATACGTATGGTTTGGTCTGCATCAAGCACCATAAGGACACTGTGCACGACATCGAGATAGTGCCGCTCGCGGGTATGGATCGTACGCAGCAATTCTTCGCTCCGTTTGAGCTCGTTTTGAAGTTTCTGCGTCACGTCTTTGGTTTGTCCGTCTGAATCCTTCGTCAGCAAATCAATCAGCTTCTTTTGATGCGCCGGATTCAGACGCTCGGCGAGTACAGACATCCCATCTGGATCTGATTGCAACTGTTCCAGAAAATGACTGAACTTCTTCAGCTCTTCCTGCGCGATTGCTCGGGTCGGTGCGGGTGCCGGCGCGCTGTTGCTTGTGGTTTCCTTTGCAGTTTTGTTTATGAGAATCTTGATGGTGCCAGGAGATTTGCCCGATACTTTCTTTACAGAGTCCTGTTTCGCGGATGCTTTGTCTCGAGACTTCATTGATTGACTGTTCCTTCTCTTGGACTGCTTCGCTGATTTGACTCTCCCTTTGACCATGGTCTCCTCCTCGCTGGATGTGGAACATGGAAATCCCGGACACGTTCACAACCGTCAACGTAGCTGGACACGGCAGAAGTTAAGGTTAAGATAGAGATGAGACAGTACTGTAGATTCGCTGGAAAAGCGAACAAGGATGGGTTGCTTCGTTCGGTCATCAGACCTTTGTGGGGGACTGGGCTGAACCTCACGAGTTGAATATACAGGAAATTACAATGAGTTCAAAACTGCGATCAATACACCCTCCCCTTACTTTACATCATCAGAGACAAGGGAAGGGGCGGCCTGCCCCTGCCTGCGCTGCCGCTTCGGCAGGCAGGCGCCTCAGAGAATTCGATGAGGCAGGCGGGGGTGGGGTCATTATGGGAGGGGAAGGAAGCTCGTTTCAAAGGACCGCCTACCAATTTTCCCTTGCCTCACCCCTTCCATATTCGTATTTTGGTCTGCCTCTTCGTAACCAATCAGAAGGAAAGATCTCTATGATACGCCCGTCATTCACGTCCATTGCGCTTGCCGGTTTTCTCCTAACCTTTGCTTCTCAGCGGCTTTGCGGTGAAGCTCTTTCCCCCGATACTACAAAATCTGCCGCCAAGGACTCGACAAAAAAGGATGACAAATGGGACGTAGCATCTCCGCACGGCCCCTCCACCGACATCGAGTTCGAGAGTGACGAAGGAACCTGGATCTCCGTTGACGTCAGTCCTGATGGAAGAAAGATCGTCTTCGACCTGCTCGGTGATATCTACACCATACCCGTCGAAGGAGGCACCGCAACGCTCCTTGTGGGAGGAACGCCGTACGAAACGCAACCACGGTTCAGTCCTGACGGAAAGAAAATCTCTTACACGAGTGACCGCGAGGGTGGTGACAACATCTGGGTGATGGAGGCGGACGGCACGAACCCACACTCAATTACGAAAGAAAAGGTCCGGCTCCTCAACAACGCCGTCTGGACGCCGGACGGTCAGTACCTGATAGCGCGGAAACACTTTGTGAACACCCGGTCCCTCGGCGCGGGCGAGATGTGGATGTACCACATCAGCGGCGGAGACGGCGTGCAACTCACCAAGCGGCGGAACTGGCAGCAGAACGCTGCCGACCCGTGCATCTCCCCCGACGGCCGGTATTTGTACTACGATGAAGACGTGAGCCCGGGAAATGCCTTTGACTACAACCGCGATCCGTATGGCGTCATCTACGTGATCCACAGGCTGGACCGGGAGACAGGTAAGACGCAACGGTTTGTCACCGGAAACGGTGGCTCCGTCCGACCACAGATCTCACCCGATGGGAAAA
>DASRUE010000222.1:0-3139 GCA_035687895.1 Bacteroidota bacterium
ATTCTTCCGCCAACACAGGAAACATCGACGCCTTCTTTGAATCAACCACGGCAGGGACCTTCCGCACCATCGAATGATCAAGTAATCGAGTCGGGCGCGATGGAAAAGCCCGCTGCCCTCGACGACAATTCAGGAGGACAGAACATCCAGCAACCGCCGCAAGACAACCCTATCCCGATGGGGGCCCAGCAGGTGATAGAGACGTCTCGGTCGGCTTTGGACACATTGCGCTCCATCCCGGCGCCGAAGGATACCGTTGATTCGACACATGTTCGACCCGACAGCCTCGGAGGTCGCCGTTAGGCAGGAAAAATGGCCAGAGTATTGACGTTGGAGGTGAGATGCTGGCCATCTCACCTTTTTCTTTTCTTGAGGAGAATGGACGATGAACCCTGGCCTGCTGATGGGGTCGCTCTGTGCATTGATGATTGCCATTCTTTCTTTTCACTTTCGGCTGCTAACGAATCACGACGAAACCTGCGAGCCCTCCATCTACCCCTTGGGTGCAGATATCGTTTAGCGTAAGCACGCCGTTGTTTTTGCCGCTCGAAATGATGCGGCGGCGGCCCGCTACCAACAACTCATTTCTGGCGGCTGGAGCCGCAAACCAACCCGCGGAAAAAAATGGAGCGACCACAACTGAATCTTTCGTTAAGCTTCAACATAGCCACATCAACAAAGGGAGCGTCGTGCTTAGGCTTGTTAACTGCAGTTGCCCGTCATCTGAGCAAGACGAGTTTTCTCGTTTCGATGAATGAGCCCGCTTGTAAACGATAGAAATACGCCCCACTTGCCAGTTGTGAGGCGTCGAGAGATACTTCATGCAATCCTGCCTCTTTCAAGCCGTCAACCAGTACGCTGATTTCTCTGCCCAGGAGGTCAAAGACTTTCAACGTCACATACGAAGATTTCGGCAATTGATACTTAATGATGGTTGTCGGATTAAAGGGATTAGGATAATTCTGTTGCAGGGCAAAATCGTGCGGCAGTGCGTTCTTCTCGTCTACACTGGTGGGTGGATTGTAGACGGTGACAGATTCGGTTACTGCCACATGTCCACCGGTCGTGATATTCTCCATTACGACGATTCCATTGTATTGTGGACCGATCACATACGGATATGCAGAGCTACCATCAGCATTGATATTGACAAAGTACGCATACGTTGCGCCGGGATATTCCGGGGTGACGCCGGTTCGTCCGTTGTAACGGTCGAGCGGGCCAAGTCCGTTGACGTACTCGTAATCCTCCGCGTACAATCCCAATGGATAAGTGGGCGACACGTCGGGACCATACTGGGAAGGCGGCAGTACCGTGCTATCGGGCAGCGTGTGGCGTTGGGTGATGTTGCGCAGGCGGTAGCTGCTTGCTATACGTGCGATCCCGCCCGTGCCATTGGGATTCGAGTAGCCGTACGGACCGTAAATCGGGTAGCCATCAAATGTATAGCCGAGGAGCGGAGAATGGTGTGTCGAGTCGGCGCTGTACATGCATCGGGGGTTTTGATGATTGTGATAGACTCCACCCGGGGCCGGATGGCCTAGGCAGCCATCAAAACTCGTAGCCTCCGCCACAACGGCGTTGCGGTGCCAGATGTTCTGATTGTTGTACGAAAATCCATCGAGCGCGTTGAAAACCGCCGCGCCGTTTATCCACACCGCAATGGGACCAAGCTGCGTACTTGTTTTCGTCCCTGTGTTGACTGCCGGCGACCGTGCGATTTTGAAGACGAAGTTCTGGTTCGTCGGGATATTCGGATTGCCAGGCCAGGGACCAATGCTGAAAGCCGGAATGCCCGTGCTGTTCACGTACACGTAATTTGCCGAGTAGCGAACGAGTTGAACGTCTGCAGGAATGTTGTTGTACCCGACTCTGCCGTTGGTATTGCGAAGCCACGATGCCAGCTCAGGTGGATCAGATTGAGCGTGCATCATGGCTACGCAACTGATGGTCAAGAGACAGGCACCGAACACAGTTTTCAAGGTCGGGATGACCGCCAACAGAGAAACACGGAGGATTTTGTTTGTCATATGTATCTCCTTATTGTTTAGTGTTGGTTGCAGTTGCCCGTCATCGGAGCAAGACGAGTTTTCTCGTTTCGATGAATGAACCCGCTTGTAAACGATAGAAGTACACGCCACTTGCCAGCTGAGAGCCATCGAGCGATACTTCGTGGAATCCTGCCTCCTTCAAGCCGTTAACCAGTACGCGGATTTCTCTGCCCAGGAGGTCAAAGACTTTCAACGTCACATACGAAGATTTCGGCAATTGATACTTAATGGTGGTTGTCGGATTAAACGGATTCGGATAGTTCTGTTGCAGGGCAAAATTGTCCGGCGTGACTGTCGAACCGGATTGATGTACATCAGTTGTGACATTTCCACCTCGAACTAATCGGACATAATTATGGATCCGAACGGCATCCCCTTGAGGTCCATGGCCGCAGGGATAGGCGCTGGAGTCGCCGACTTTAGGATCACTGCGTTGGGCGCCTGCACCATGCACGTCAATCCAACCACCAAGTGCGGGCATGCAACCCATACCTCTTCCGAAGCAGATATAGACAGCCCATGTTCCATTCGTAGGCGTCAAGGAAGAAAGGGTAGTACTGGTCCAGTAGAATGGGTAATCTAACTGATTCGCTTCATTGGTAATCGGGGTGCAATTGAACATCGTGTCGATGGCGGCTGAATTGGTTGTTGCCGGGGAGCGCCTATAGTCAACGATGCTGTGCAACTCCTTCGCATTGGGCAGGCGCCAATCCGTGTGGCCTGCAAACTCAAAACCCTCGGCGTAGCTTAGCGCATTCTCCCAGAGAATGCCTGTCCCGTTATCGTTCTTCATCCACATAAGACCGGTTGCACTATCCGTGATTGTCCCGTTGCCGTTGTCCACATATCTGTTCTTTCCATACGTTGTGTCACCGCGGACGTACCGCACATAGTATTTCTTTTTCCCAATCCCTGCCACGGAGTCAGTTGGGTAACCTTTAATGCGCCCATCTGCAAAGTTGAAACCGAACATTGTTCTATTCCCGTTCATCGTTGTGCTAACATAAATTGTTGAGGTAGCATATTGGGCGTCAATGATTCGTTCACCGGCGCTGAGATCCCCGTAGCCAAACCTAAAGTAGCTGGTA
>DASRUE010000223.1:0-7107 GCA_035687895.1 Bacteroidota bacterium
CTCTACGATCGGCTTGGTGGCGTGTACGCCATCGCGTCTGTTGTAGACGACTTTATCGAGCGTCTGCTGGTAAACGATATCCTTAATGCCAATCCGGCAATCAAGGAGGCGCGAGATCGCGTCCCGAAGGCCGGACTCAAATATCGTGTGACGGAATTGGTGTGTGAGGTGACCGGCGGTCCGCAGAAGTATACTGGCCGTTCAATGAAAGATTCGCACAAACATCTCAACATCACAGAGAAGGAGTGGGATGCGATGGTGGCAGACTTCAAGGTAACGCTGAACAAGTTTAAAGTTCCAACAAAGGAACAAGCGGAACTGATTGGAATCGTCGCTACCACAAAGGCAGATATCGTGATGGCTCCAAAGGCGAGGAAGAAATAGGGGTCGCAGATTCCACCAATGCGCGACTGACGGGCAACTGCAACTAACACGCCGCTACATCGCCGCTCGCTCGTTGGGTAAGGTCTCGACAAGTTGTGCTCGCTCACCCCGCACGTCATTCATAAGTGTTGGTCGTGCGGGGTGCGTGTAGCGGCGATACGTTAAGCGCCAGCATGCTGTCCAAGGATATTGAATGATGCGGACGGTTGACCTACAACTGCACAAAACAGCGTCAAGCATCGACGTTCGATACATCAGGATTGCACTGCCTCTGCTTTCCATTGCTTTCCTTGAATCCTGCAATTCCTCAAAGGAAAAGCTCCCGGACATTGCCGTTGGAATGACCTATGACGAGGTGGAAGAAGTCCTTGGCAAACCCAGGCAGATTGTTCGAGGTGCAAATCAACTCCAAATGAAGTCCATTGACGACTTGACATTTGATCAACTGGCAGACCTTGACCTCGATTCTGCCAAGGTTGCGAATGCATATGGGGACTCATTAGTATGGGGAGCAGAGAACCTTGTCCAGACCATCGGTGAGCTGATCTATGTAACGTGGGTATTTGAGAGGTCAGAGGTTGATACGTTTTATGTCTTCAAGAAAAGTTTCCGGGAGTGGTCTGACACCGTGAATATCATATCCTATTATCTCGATGAACGCAAGGTAGATAAGAGAATTTACCAAATGGCAAAGATTGGAGATTACTTGACAGTCGACGATGAGGGTCAAGTGACGGTGACCACCTTTGGCGGGGAAGACAAAGGGAAGTACTATCTTGGGGCCACGCGGATTGACAAGAAGTTCTCGAGGCCGGAACTGGTAGTGACCAACGATAGAGTCCGTCAGCCGTCAATCCGAGAGTACTACCTCGTCAATCAACTCTACTGCGTTGTGTTCGATGCGTCAAGCGGGAGGGTTGTGTTCTCAGGTTTTCAGCCGTTTTCAGTTCAAAGAATCGGAGGATAGGATTCGAGTACCGCCTAGAACAGAATAAGTCGAAGGCAATCGCATAAGACAAGTATCCGGTGTTTTACACTCATATTAATACAGGAAGACTAACATGAGAGCCAAAGGAACCTACACCGTCAAGAAATGGGAAGAAGAAACGTATCAGCAGATCTCTCCCGAAATGAAAATGACCAAAGCCTCTGTGGAGTATGACTTCAGCGGAGAAATGGAAGGGAAAGGGTCCGTGGAGTACCTGATGTTCTACAGGTACTTCGACGCGAAGGATCAGCACAAGTCAGCGGCATCGTATGTTGGTCTCATCCGTTTTGAAGGAGCGGTGGCGGGAAGATCAGGGAGCTTTGTTATGGAAGACTATGGCTCGTTTGAAAACGGGACCGCCAGATCCGACTTACAGATTGCCGAAGGCTCGGGAACGGGAACGCTCGTGGGAATCAAGGGAACCGGAACGTATCGTGCCAACCAGGATGGTTTGAATATCGAGTTGGAGTATAATTTGTCGTAAGAGGTTCAGTTTGAGGAACCCCGGCATCGATAGAAGATCGTGGAGCACGGGACGTATTTGTCGGCAGGCAGGTACGTCCCGGATACTTCAGTCATTATGAGGAGCGCCCGCCTGTGGGATGGGCAGGAAGCGACGAAGCAATCTCTCTTTTCGGACAGAGCAGTTGCTTCACAAAGAAGGTTCGCAATGACCGTCCTCTGGCCAGCACCGGCCCTGCAAATCATTTGATACTCTCGCCAGTTTTGCCTATATTTTTCACACCTTTACAAGACAACCACAGACCTGCCCGCCTCAGTGTTCCATTGGGCAGGCGGGGATCACAGAGAGCACAGAGGAAAAATTGAATCTCTCACTCCGTGTTCTCTGTGTCCTCCGTGGTTAAATTTCTTGCCTCACCGTGTATTTCTGGAGTGATTGTTGCCCTCATTTCGCAAGCGTTCCCACACCTGTGGCGAGTTACGTCCCCCGGATATCGGCAAAACTGCTACACTGACCGGCTGGGTGGATACCCGGCGTGACCTCGGCGGGGTGATCTTTATCGACCTGCGGGACCGGTATGGCAAGACGCAGGTGGTTTTCAACCCGCAAACGAGTCCGGCTGCACATACACTGGCGAAGGAGCTGCGGAGCGAGTATGTCCTCTCGGTGACCGGCTTGGTGGAACGGCGCCCGGAAGGGACGTTGAACCCGGACCTTGCGACCGGCGAAATCGACGTGATGGCAGGTGAGCTGGCTATTCTAAACAGGGCGGAGACCCCTCCGTTTCCCATCGACGATGCGGTGGATGCGGGCGAAGACCTCCGGCTGAAGTACCGGTATCTCGATCTGCGTCGCCCCGGCCTCCAGCAGAATCTAATCTTCCGCCACAAGCTCTACCAGCTCGTCCACAGGTATTTCGATGAGCAGGGCTTCCTGGAGATCGAGACCCCCATGCTGATGAAGAGCACGCCGGAAGGGGCGAGGGACTACCTTGTGCCGAGCCGGGTGCAGCGCGGGAAGTTCTACGCGCTGCCGCAGTCGCCGCAAACGTACAAGCAGATCCTGATGGTGGCGGGGTTCGACCGGTACGTCCAGATCGTGAAGTGCTTCCGTGATGAAGATCTCCGCGCAGACCGCCAGCCGGAGTTTACGCAGATCGATATGGAGATGTCGTTTGTGGAGGAGGAAGAGGTCTACGCCGTTGCCGAGAAGCTGATGCAGCGGATATTTAAGGAGCTGAAAGGGATCGACGTACCACTACCGCTCCCGCGCATAACATACAAGGATGCGATGGAGACGTATGGAACGGATAAGCCAGATACAAGGTTCGATTTGAAGTTCACGTCGCTGACAGATCTGGTGAAGGATTCCGGCTTCAAGGTATTTGCCGACGTGGCGAAGTCGGGGGGCGCGGTGGCGGGATTTGTGGTGCCAGGTGGTGCCTCGTTTACACGCAACCAGATGGACAACCTGGTGGACTACACGAAGAGCCTTGGCGCGGGCGGGCTGGCATACTTCAAATGGACGGAAAAGGGACTCGAGTCGGCTATCGAGAAGTTCCTCAGCAAACCGCTGATGGAGAAGATCGCTGCAGTTATGAGCGCGAAGCAAGGGGACTTGATGCTCTTCATCTCCGATACCTGGAAGAAGGCCTACACCATCCTCGGGACATTGCGTCTTGAGATGGCGAAGCGGCTGAACCTGATCGACGATAAGAAGTACAATCTCCTCTGGGTATCGGAGTTCCCGATGTTTGAGTTCAGTGAAGAGGAGAAGCGGTTCGTTGCGATGCACCATCCATTCACGGCGCCTCATCCGGAGGATGTGGGAATCATGGCGAGCGACTCGGGGAAGGCGCGTGCCCGTGCGTACGACCTTGTGCTGAACGGAAACGAGATCGCCGGCGGCAGTATCCGCATCCATGACTCCGCGTTGCAGCAGCAGGTCTTTGCGCTCCTCGGCATCCAGGAGAAGGAAGCGTTCCGGAAGTTCGGGTTCCTCCTGAACGCATTCAGGTACGGCGCACCACCGCATGGTGGGATTGCCTTTGGGTTCGACCGGCTCGTGATGTTGTTGACGGGGATGAAGTCCATCCGCGACGTGATGGCATTCCCGAAGACAGCAAGCGCGGTTTCGCTCATGGACGAAGCGCCGAGCGAGGTGGATGAGAAACAGTTGAGGGAGTTGCATATCCGAATCATCTGATACAAGAATAGACCAGCTATATTCTACTTAATTAACTGACGGAGGATATATGGTTGGAATTGTCGGCTATGGAGCGTATCTCCCACGGTATCGCATAAAGGCAGAAGTGATCGCACAGCAGTGGGGTATGGATCCCGAAGCAATCACAAGAGGGTTGCAGCTGCATGAAAAGACCGTTCCCGGTCAAGATGAAGATACGATTACGATATCGGTTGCTGCGGCGAAGGACGCACTTCGCCGGGCACAGATTGATCCGAAGAGCATTGGAGCGGTGTATATTGGATCGGAGTCCCATCCGTATGCTGTGAAGCCGAGCGGGACGATTCTTATCGATGCACTTGGCATTGGGCCTCATGTCCATGTCGCGAGTTATGAGTTTGCCTGCAAAGCCGGGAGTGAGGCGATGTATGTTGCATACTGCCAGGTGAAATCGGGCGAAATGAAATATGCCATGGGAATCGGAGCCGACACTTCGCAGGGTGCCCCCGGTGATGCTCTTGAGTATTCGGCGTCTGCTGGTGGTGCGGCATTCATCATGGGCAACGAAAGAGTAGTTGCCGAGATTCTGTTTACGCATTCCTATACTTCGGACACGCCCGATTTCTGGCGACGTGAAGGTGAGTCTTACCCGCGTCATGGCGGAAGATTCACCGGCGATCCCGCGTACTTCAAGCACATCATGGGTGCGGGAAGCGCGCTGTTGGAGAAATCCAAAATGTCTCCGGCAGATTTCAAATACGCCGTCTTCCATATGCCGAACGGTAAATTTCCCCAGGAAGTCGGAAAGCGGTTGGGCTTCAAGAGAGAACAGCTTGAGGTTGGTTGGCTCGTTCCGTGGATGGGGAACACATACTCAGGTTCCTCCCCGACAGGATTGGCGGCTGTCCTGGATGTTGCGAAGCCGAACGATCTGATCTATATGGTTTCGTTCGGTTCCGGTGCGGGAAGCGATGGCTTTATCTTCAGAGTAACCGAAGAGATCACGAAGGTTCAGAATCGTGCTGTGAAGGTGCGTGATATGCTGGACAAGAACAAGATTCATCTGAACTACGGCGAGTATGCCAAGTACCGCCGCAAGATCAAACTCAATGACTAAGGAGGCCTGACTATGAGAGACGTAGCAGTCATTGGTGTTGGCATGACGAAATTTGGAGAGTTGTGGGGGAAGTCGATCAAGGACATTTTTGTTGAGGCGGCCCTTAAGGCTATTGAAGATGCCGGCGTTGACCACATCGACTCCATGTACGTTGGTGCCATGTCGCCCGGATTGTTTGTGGGTCAGGAGCATCTTGGGGCAGTGATGGCAGATTATCTTGGCGTGACTCCGGTTCCTGCAACGCGTGTTGAGTCGGCGTGTGCATCAGGTGGTGCGTCGTTCCGGCAGGCGTTTCTGGAAGTTGCGTCCGGTGCGAGCGATATTGTCCTGGCGGGCGGCGTTGAGAAAATGACGGACGGTGCAGACGTTGCGGACGCGCTTGCGACTGCGGCAGATCAGGAGTACGAAGTATATCAGGGCATCACGTTCCCTGGCTTGTATGCGCTGATCGCCCGCGCGCACATGCAACGATACGGGACGACTCGTGAACAGCTTGCAGCAGTTGCAGTCAAGAATCACCGGAACGGTTCGAAGAACCCGAACGCTCAGTTCCGTTCCGAAGTGACTCTCGAACAAGTGATGAAATCAACCATGGTTGCAGATCCGCTCCGCCTGCTCGACTGCTCTCCAGTGAGCGACGGTGCTGCTGCTGTAATCGTTGCCTCGATGGATGTTGCCAAGAAGTTGGGCAGGAATCCGATTCGCGTAATCGCTTCGTCTCAGGCGTCGGATACAATTGCGCTCCACAGCCGGGCCGACGTGACTACTCTGGGATCTGTTGTCAAAGCGGCGCAAAAGGCATATGGCATGGCCAATGTCAAGCCGAGCGACATCAATCTCGTGGAGGTACACGATTGCTTCACCATTGCAGAGATCGTTGTCTCGGAGGACCTTGGCTTCTTTGAGAAAGGGAAGGGTGGCGAGGCCGTGGAAAAGGGATGGACTTCAATCGAGTGCAACAAGATTCCGTTCAACACAAGCGGTGGTTTGAAATCGAAGGGTCATCCTGTTGGTGCCACAGGCATTGCACAGATCATCGAAGTCTATGAGCAATTGAGCGGCAACGCTGGCGCGCGACAGGTGAAGAATGCTCATATCGGCATGGCTCAGAACATGGGTGGCTCCGGCGCCAGTTGTGTCATTCATATCCTGGAGGCAAAATGATCACAGCGAGATATCATCGGGAGATTCCTCAGCGATACCGGCTTGAAGCCGGCAAGTGCGAGAAGTGTGGTCACATCGACTTCCCACCGAGACTCGTTTGTTCCAAATGCAAAGGTCGGAAGTTTACAACGGTCCCTCTCAATGATGAAGGAAAGATCGTCACGTACACCGTTGTGCGCGTTGCCTCTGACAAGTTCTCGAAGGAAACTCCCTTTGCCGTCGGCATCGTTGAGCTGAATGATGGAGTGAAGGTGACGACGCAGATTGCAGATGTCGATCCGGATGAACTGCAGATCGGACAGAAAGTGAAACTTGTGTTTCGGAGAATCCAGGAAGATGGCAAAGCGGGGATTCTCTGTTACGGTTACAAGGCAGTGACGGCGTAAATGAAACCACGAATTACACGGAACCGCACGGATAAGAAAGAATTGAATATGTTGAATCAGTGCACATCTGTGTCATCCCCGCCTGCCTTATCGAATTCTGTTTGGCGGGCAGGCGTGGTTAATGCTTTGATGCTCATTGGCATACGTTGAAAGAAAAAATTAGAATAGCATCCGGTCAGGGTTTCTGGGGTGATTTGCAGACTGCCCCCTACGATCAAGTCAGCAAGGGCCCGATTGATTATATCATGATGGACTTCCTGGCTGAAGTTACAATGTCCATCATGCAGAAACAGAAGAAGCGTAATCCAGAACTTGGCTACGCAAAGGACTTGGTGCCGTTGGTCGAGCACATCCTCCCGACCTGCATGGAGAAAGACATCAAGATCATCACCAACGGCGGTGGTGTGAACCCTGCGGGATG
>DASRUE010000224.1:0-6767 GCA_035687895.1 Bacteroidota bacterium
ACTCATCCCCCGGCCCCTTCTCTTACAAAAGAGAAGGCGTGATTTCATCGCAGATTCAACTAAGTCCCTCTCTTCCCAAGAGAGGCCTGCCCGCCTCTGGGCATGCATTGAGGCAGGCGGGGATTTAGCCTGCCTGCCCTGCCAGTACGGCAGGCAGGGGTGAGTTCGGTTTTTTCACACAGCCTCTAGGGCTCGTGGCAATTAAATGTGCTCATCCCCAAAACGAAGACTACCTAATTTGAAACGGCACTAGTATCAGTAAGATATAGTGTGGCGATATCAGGCCCGGCGGCCGAGGCCCGTGGTTGTTCCGCCTGTAGCAACTGTACGATGATAAGATACCGCAAAAGTAGAAAAACTGTGCCGAGTTATTTGTTAGCCAGAGCACAGTGAAACCAAAACGTGTTCCGTTCACGTGTGACGACTGTGCGAATTGTTTGACAACCTCCCCAAACGCCAGTGGGACGCCCTCAATATACGAATTTTGGGAATGTTCCTGTACCTTCTGATACAAGAAACCTGGCTCCGCTCAAGGTTACCAGGACGGGGATACATGGAACGTGGAAGAGGGGCTCGATCGCTGAGGGCGGATGCGCCACCGGTTCAAAAGACCACGGTCCCAGCATGAGGAAAAGCAGGCTGCGCGGTGAATGGTAACGCTTTCATCGAAAGGAAACGGGTCCCCATTGTCACTAGTTGCGTGTCTGGTTGATGACCGTGACAATCGCCGTCGTGAGGACCGCGGCTGTGGTAAGGTAGGTAAGGACATCACTAAACTTCACACCAGATTGATAACTGACGTAGATGATATCCCCCTGATTAAGAACGAGGTCTGTTTCGTCAACGGCGTTGAACTTCTCCACATTGACGCGGATTTCCCGCCGCTCGACTCTGGAACTTGTCCGCATTGTTCTAGTGATCCTGACATCACTGAGATCTGCACTTTCTTGTTGTCCCCCGGCAAGGGCGAGCAGGTTCACAAGGTCGATGGATCGGGAGAGTTCGTATCGTCCGGGATTCCTGACTGCGCCCAGAAGATTAACGACAATTGTCAGCTCGTTCGTCTCCGCAAAGCGGTAGTTCGTTGTCGAACTTGCTTGTGTTTGTGCAACAGCAGTGGTTTGATCCCCCAGGATAAGGCTGATACCGAGAGCTATTACAACTTTCAATCGTGATACGGTCATCCGATCATCCTCTCATGATGTTGCTGGAAATGCCACTGGCAAGACAACAATTCATGTTGAACGCGGCATTTTTGACGTGCCATCGCCGTTCGACGGCGCATAGTATCCAGACTTCGACCCATAATGTCCATAGCGGTGACTACCATAGTAGCCGCCATACGCCTTCCGCGAATCGAATTTGTTAAGCACAACGCCCAGCATTAATCCACCCGCTCCTTTCAGGAATTCAGCGCCACGCTGCACGGTTGCCACGCGGGTTGTCCCTGCGGAGACTACCACAATCGCACCATCCACGATGGGAGCGACGATGCCGGCATCGTTCACGATGAGGATCGGCGGCGTATCAATGAACACCCAATCATACACCTCCCGCATCTTTTCGATCAAGGAATGCATGTTTTTCGAGCTCAAGATACGCGCAGGGTTACGCACAATCGTCCCGGCACAGAGAACGTCAAGATTCTCCACAACATTCTTCTGGATAACCTCCTCCATGGCAGCTTTTTCCATGAGCAGGTCGGTCAGACCGGGCTTTGGCATAATCCCGAACAGCGAATGAATTATTGGCCGGCGTATATCTGCGTCAATGAGGAGCACCCGTTTCTGTGTTTCGGCGAACGTGATGGACATGTTGGCAATCGTGGTCGACTTCCCCTCATAAGGATTCGGGCTGGTTACCATGATCACCTTCAAAGGTCGGTCCAGCTGCGCATGGAGGATGTTCGACCGGAGCCGCCTATAGGATTCTGCAAGGAACGACATAGGATTGAAGCTTAACCAGAGATGCCTGTCAAACCTCTTGACTTCCCGAAGCAGCTTCTCATCGGGGTGCAGCTTTCTTAGCTCCTGGTTCATTGTCGCGATCTCCGTCAGGGAGGTCATCCCCCGGCGCTTGAGGTCCTCCGGCGTCCTCACACGCACATCCAGCACATCCCGGAGAAACACGACACCGATCCCGATCCCCAGTCCTATCAGGATGCCAAATACCAGATCCCGCTTCGGATTGGGACTCACCGGTGCCCACGGCACAATAGCACGGTCGATGATATCGATGTATCCAAACTCCGATTTCTCTGTAATCGCCGCTTCGTTGAACTTCTCCTCCACCATCAGGTAGAGCTTCTCTGTACTCATCCGGGACCGTTGAAACTTAGCAAGCTCCACGCTCTCGCGCGGGATCCGCTGAAACTTCCGGTCGTACTGCTCAATGATCCCATCGAGGGCAATGCGCTTCGATGCAAGCGATTCCAACTGCATCTTGGTCTCGAGGATTTTTTGCTTGAGTTGCTTGAGATAGGCAAGCGGGTCATTCTGGTTCCCCGTTGGGTTGCCTGGCAGGAGAGACTGGATCTGCTCGTCGGAACGGGTCTTCAATTTCGCACGCAACGCAGTGATCTGATCGTCCATCTCTTTCAACTGCCTGACATAGATATCCTGACTGAGCACGTCCGGATCATTCTGTACGACGATTACGTCCCGTTGAACTTCCAGCTTGGCTAATTGCTCCTGGAGGCCCCGGATATAGGAATCGCTTGCCTGACCAATTGTTCGGGTAGCATTTCTTTCCTGCTCGGGAAGCTGGTTCTCGTAGGACGCAAGTGCCTGCGTATTGGTCTGGATTTCGATATCGATGGCGTTGCGACTTGCCTCCAGCTGCGAGAGCTGCTCGACAACCCTCTTGGAATCTTCATCGATCGAGACAATCCCCGAGCTCTGCATGTACTGCTTCAACGAATCTTCCGCCCTGGTGAGCGATCCTCGCTGCGACTTCATCTGTGTCTCGAGAAACTCCCTCAACGCCCTCGACCGGGTTCTGCTGGCGTCCAAGTTGTGCGCCTGATAGACTTCCGCAAACTTGTCGGCCAGGGTGGCTGCCTCCTTGGCCGAACCGCTCCGTACGACGATCCTGATGATGTCCGATTCTTTCTCGGGAATGAATTCGACCGAGCGACGTACTCGTTCTGTTACCAGTGAAAGCGATGCAAGTTTTTCCCCTTTGGCATCTGTTGGATCTTTCGTGACCGGAAGCTTTTCTTTCCTTTCTTTATCCATGAACGGGTCCTTCAGTACGGCCTCCGCCACAGCCTGGGCCAGAAGACGGGATTTCAGAATCCCGAGTTCATTGGTGATCTTGTTCAACGGTCCAGTGAACTCCATGAACGGTAGATTTGCCGTCCCACCTTTCGCGTTGATCAGGACCATGGACGACGCTTCGTACATCTGGGGCGACCGCCTGGTATAGAGCATGGCAAGGGCCGAAAAGAGGGCAATGGAAGCAAGAATGATCCACTTCCCTCTCAGCAGCAATGCCAGGTACTGCTGGAACGGAAATCCGTGGGGCACACCATCCGATGGCATGTCCCCGTACTCGAAGCCCTGGTAGTTCACTGTTGACCCTCAGACATTTTGTTGATCACCACGAATGCACCGCTCGAAGGTGAGTGGCGACAGATAAATCTACAACGTTTGCTTCATCCTTGTTGTTCCGAGAGAATATACGCATTGGGTGTGATGAAATAAAGTAGTCACGCCCACTCCACGAAAACCAACAACCCCACCTCCACAGCATATGCGCTCGTGCAGAAATGGGGTAAGTACGACTTCTATCAGGCTGCTGAAAAACACAGTGTAACAACAGAACTCATCCCCTCGACGAGTCGTCTACGACCCGTTGGGTCGGTAGACCCATCGGGGAGTCATCGTCCCGCCTCTGCGACTTACACCTGTCCCTTGGCTTTTCTGACCATCACGATAGGCATGTCGGGTCGGCTTTGGGTGTTTGCCGTTGCGCGGCTGGTTCACTTCCTCCCCGTCGCAACGAGATGATGGATGCCATAAGCCTTTCCTCCAATACGCTTGCCCATAGACTGCACAGAATTCACCACATTCGCAATCATGGCCATCATGGACGTAAGTGGCTGCTTCAATGACCAGTCTTTGAGCCCCATGGTATGATAGATGCCGTCTACCACGGCGTACTGAACTTCAACTTCGAGAAATGTGGAGCGAAGATGCTGAAGCAACTGTTCCCTTGTATAGTGTCTTTTGTGATCGGGATTGCCAACGTTGACGATAAAGTCGCCGTTGGGTGTCGTCATGAGGAAAACCCCGTTGGGTTTCAATACTCGCCTGACCTCAGTTATGAAGTTCAGATCCTCTTCTACATGCTCCAGTACCTCTACCGCAACAACACAATCAAAGGAATTGTCCTCAAGCTTTGAGTGCGTCATGTCATCGTAAAGTATCGCTTCAATATTGCTTCTCCTTTTCCTGACCTGCTCTACCATCTCATCAGTGAGGCCAAGGTTGAGGTGCCTTTGCGTAGAACTCTCTCGCGGTAGGTCGGTGACAGTGACATCGGCGCGAATACCAATTGTATAATGCGATTTCCTTCCTCCGACATCCAAGAACCTTGGCCGACTGGGATATGTCTTTGCCAAGTGTAACAACCGTGAATGAACAACTTGTTCCAACACTGGAAGGAAGGGTTCAGCACAGATGTACACCAATTCAAATGCTTTCATATTACTTCACGAGCATCATCTTTTTCAGCTCGCTTTTCTTTTCATTCTGGAGACGGTAGAAGTACACCCCGCTGGCCAGGTTCGAGCCGTTCAGCTTGATGCGGTAGTATTGTCCCGCCTCCGCAATTCCATCAAATATCGTTGCCACTTCCTGTCCGATGAGATTGTAAATGCGAAGCGTTGTCCGGGCAGTGTTGTCCACGGAGAACTTGATTTCCGTTTCCGGGTTGAACGGATTGGGGTAGTTCTGCAGCAAGGCAAATACGATGGGCGCGGTTTCCTTGACATCCGTCAACACGTCGACCTGAACCGGATCGGTATGGTGCACCGTCCCGTCCATGTCAATCTGCTTCAAGCGGTACTGCCAGCTTCCCGCCGTCGATGTCGCATCAGTGAACGTATACTGGTGTGGCTCGTTCGTGGTCCCGTGACCCTGGATAAAACTGTTCGGCAACTCAACAAATGTCTGCTCGGTTGATCTCTTTCGTTCCACATTGAAGCCATAGTTCTCGATCTCGCTGAGTGTTGTCCAATCCAGTCGAACCGCACCATTCTGGAGAACCTGGCCGGTGAATGAGGAAAGAGTGATTGGGAGGGGAGTCGTGTTCAAGTTGTTCAAGGTACCTGGAGATACCACAGTGGCTTCATCATCCTTGAAAACAGTAGTCGGAGCTCCGCCACCAGTGACCCACACGAGATTAGAATTTCCGTTTGGATTAATAGTCGTGAAACCGATGGTCGCCACATCCATATAGGTGCCTAAGACCGTCGTCCCAGGAGCAACAGTCAATTCAATGTTGACAGACACTTGGGAGGTGGCCGCAATATTCATCGCAAGGTAGTTGCCTTGGCCAGAAGTGAAAGCGTGAGCTGTAAGGAGTGTTGGACTCGACAGAGCGGCGGAATTGTACGTAAATACGAGGTTCGAGGAGCCCATTGCAAACGTTGAAATATTCGATTTGATTTGGATCTTGACGTTGTAATTGGCTCCGTTGTTTAAAACTTCCACGAACTGCAAATCGAAGGTTTGGCCATGAGCTCTAGTTGCATAGACGGACAGAACCAAGCCCAATATGAATAAGTGGATGCGTCTCATCTCTTACCTCCTACTAAAGTGAAAAAGAGAACAGTTTTGTTGCGATCACGGGACCTGACTCACGAAACCGTTGTTGGGTCTCCAAAAGAGGTTTCTATCTGTTACGTTTACACCGCCGCTCAAGTTGTAATCGCCAGCCAGGTAACCTAGTGTTCCGTTCTGTGGTCTCCAAACTAGATTTCTGTCCGTGACGTTCACGCCCCCACTTGCATTTCCATCCCCAGATAGCATCCCGTAGACTCCACCCCCGAGATCTTTCATTGGGCTCGTTCCGAAGGCCTGCGTCTGAGCAGTCGTGAAATTGTACAATGGACCTGAGTTGCTAAGTGCTACTGCATTGGTGCTCATTACGGCGAGGTGGTTGCGGTGACGCACTACAATATAGTAACTTCCCGGATCAATTGTCGTGAAGGCCATCGGGCTTGACCCATTAAGATCGGCGAGTAAGCCATTGGAGAGAATGAAGCCGGCCCGCGTGGCAAACTTGGTAGCCGCGCCGGTGCCTGTTCTCAACTCCAGCATCACCCAATCAACAACTTGTGCGTTGGGGATTGAAGGAACACTTTCGGTTCCCGAATAACTGAATGGTGACGCAGTATACGGCTGGCTCAGGGGAAGGAGACCGGACGAATTGAGGGTGGGCGACATGGTGGTGCCGCTGTACGGCCCCTGCAAAAACACCTTGACGTCAACGGTGATCCCCTGTGTAATAGTCGGGTCAACAATAATCTGACTTGCGTTGCCAACTGTCAAGGGAGAAATATCGATCCCATTCTGATCGGTCACCACGATGTTGGAGAGCGACAATGAGCTGGTGTCTGAACTGACCGGCGTGAATCCCATTACCCAGAGCGTTCCCACATAGGGGATGCCCGTCAGGTTCCCGGCGCCCGTCAGTTCGCCCACCAACGCCTGGTCCACGCGCACGGAGTCCGGGGACGAAGTCGTCGGGGTGAAGGTCTC
>DASRUE010000225.1:0-2336 GCA_035687895.1 Bacteroidota bacterium
CAAGACCATTACTCATCGGCGCAACGCCATCTATCCCGCAACGGTCGTCGGGATTCCTCCGATGGAGGATAAGTGGCTCGGTGATGCAACACAGCAGATCCTTGGGCCGCTCGTGAAGCTCATTCATTCAGAGATCACGGACATGTGGGCCTACTATGAGGCAGGGTTTCACAACCTGCTTGTGGTTGCGGTGGATCAGCGCTATACCAAGGAGTCGATGAAAACCGCCCTCGGTCTGATGGGCATGTCACAGTTGTCGCTCACCAAGTGTATCATTCTCGTTTCGGAAGGAGAGAACGTCCGCAACTACGACGAAGTGATGAAGAGCGTACGGGACAACTTCGATCCGCACTTTGACTTTGTGATGATCCCGAAGGTGCCGATGGATACGCTCGATTTCACAAGTTTCACCATGAACCTCGGCAGCAAGATGATCATTGACGCGACCAGAAAGCAGCGTCCGCAGGAAGAAGCAAGGGCACCCGTAGATCGTGAACGGCGCATTGACCAGGTCCAGCACCTCAAGTCCCTCGACCCCCGCATCACGGATATCAACCTCGTCCACGATACGTTGCTTCTTGTGAAGGTGAGCGGACACGGTATGCCGCTCGTCGAAAAATTCGTGAAGCATACAGAGCTTCCGGGCATCAAGATCATCGCTGTCGTCAGCGAGGACGTTGATATTCGGAATAAGGAGAACTACATCTGGGGGGTCTTCACCCGATTCGATTGTGAGCGGGACATTCTCTTTACTGAGCAGAAACTCGTCGGCATCAGTCCCGTGTACAAGGGAATCATGGGCATTGATGCAACGTGGAAGCAGGGATACCCAAAACCTCTGACGATGACGGAGCAAGTGAAGAAGAGGGTGGAGGAGAGGTGGGAAAGGTACTGGCAATAAGTCCTTCGTCGATCTTCGCGGAACCAACTCCCAGGAAGTGGAACTGCGACCTACCCGTGTGGATGTCGATGCTGAAGACTGTGCGGTTTTTCCAGGCCGTGTGCGATCATGAGCTGCTCGTTCGAGAGGAGTTCGACGGTCGGGCCATCGGCAACGATCAGCCCGCTATCGAGGATGATCGTCCGCGAACATAGAGCAACGACCAGCTCGAGATCATGCGATGCAATGATCTTGGTTGACTGTATCGACTTCAGCAGCTCTTTCAACTCGCGTTTGCCGCGGGGATCGAGGTTGTTGGTCGGCTCGTCAAGAACCAGCATGCCGGGTGTACACGCGAGAATTCCGGCCAGACAGACCCGCTGCTTCTCTCCTCCACTCAAATGATGCGGTGATCGGTCACCAAAGCCCTCAAGCCCCACCTTTTTCAGAGTCGTCTCAACGATTTCTCTTGTCTCCGTCTCCGTTACGCCAAACTGCTTCGGGCCAAAGGCCACATCCTCATAGACGGTCGGGCAGAACAACTGATCATCGGGGTCCTGGAACAGAAGTCCCACCTGCCGACGGATAAGAAAGAGGGTCTTCGGAGACAGCGGCATCCCTGAAACGACAACTCCCGGCACTTCGTTAAGCCGATCGGGTAACACGCCGTTAAGATGGAGAAGCAACGTGGACTTCCCCGATCCGTTTGGCCCAATCACTCCAATGCACTCTCCCTCCTCAACGGAGAAGGAAATGCCTTTCAATGCTTCCTTTCCGTCTGGATATGTATATCGAAGGCTGCGAACCTCGATTGCAGGAGTCATCGCCACCCCCGGGCGCTCATGGCAGCAAAGATCCTCTCTGCTCGTTCAGTCGAGCGAACGAACAACTGCGACACAACAGTTGCCAACGAATGCCACAGCATTGGCCGGTTTCCTGTAAACGTCCGGCTTGTCCGTGCGCGTTGCATTCGTTCCAGTTCATCAACAAGAACAAAGAGGTATCTATACATCAGTGCAAGAAGAGTAATAAGCAGGACAGGTACTCGCCACCTTCTCAGTAGCTCGAGCAGCTCAGAAAAGGGGGTCGTGTTTGAGAAGAGCACGACCGCAAGAATGCACAGGGTGCTTCTAGCAACCACCCCAATGAACACTGCAAAGCCGTTCGGTTGCAGCAGCGAGAGTATCGCCACGCCGACGATAAACAGCTCCAGGAACAGCATCCGACGGAGAAGAAACATGAATGGAATTCTGCTGACGAACGCGACCACAAGAAGGATGATGCTCGCGCCAACAAATGTAACGTGGAAGGCAACCGGTGTTGTGACCAATATGATGAGCAGAATGATAAGCGAAATGAGCTTTGCGGTTGCATCAATTCTATGAATCGGGCTTGTGAGCCGGCTGTAGCGATCTAGAAAGGAATGACGCATGGATCGTTCATCTGATGATGTCTG
>DASRUE010000226.1:0-6622 GCA_035687895.1 Bacteroidota bacterium
GAGCCATGCGCGAATGGTATCGCCCGCCGGAACGACACCCGGCTCAACGGTCACGTTCATTGTCATGGCGAAACGGGTGGGAAGGACATACGGTGTACGCTTTTCCTCTGCTTCCGACTTGATTCGCCGGCAGTTCTCCCACACGGCCTTCTCAAAACCGGTTTCGTCGGGGGGAGAGATCCTTCGTGCCACAGCATCCGGATAACGGAAAAAGAGATTACTCCGGCTGACCCCTACGAACCGCGCTTCACCGTCGATCATCCGCCGATCGAATCTTCCTTCTTTGACCCATCGGACAAATTCTTCCCGGGTCAGGTCCTTCACCGAACGCACAAGCTGGGAGAAGAGCTTCTCCTCCGTGAGAGAGTAGTCCAATCGTATCCTGTCGAGCCGATCGAGTTCGAATTCCAATTCCTTCCGGACATCGGGAGCGAGCTCCTTATTGTCCAGCATTTGATGAAGGAGTGAACCGGCTTCGTTGAACTTGCCCCCTTCTTCCAGTCGTTGCACTTCAGAGAGTTGTTGCGCAGAGACAAGAAGGGGAAGGGATATGATAAGAAGAAGATATGCGCGGGAGCGGAGTGCCATGGTGTGTCCTTTCACGTGAAGACATGATACGGGAAGATGGGTGGAAATTCAAACTCTCGTGAATTGCTATTGCAGAAAATCTTCGTAGATTTCAATGCGTCCCAATGATGTACTCACATAGTCCTAATGCGTCGCGAACCAACCCCCATCACCGGCTGATTCCACCTCATGCTCACCGCGATCATCGATGCGATTCCCCTTACCACGCCTGACCGGAAAACCCTCCTGACACCGGGGTTCGTCAATCCAGGCGTGCTCAAGCGTCACCTCGCCCTCAAGGCCGGTCACGTCGCCAATCTGGTCGTGCAGCCAGCGGGAGAATTCTTCGTGAATCGGTCGCTGCGGCTTTTTCCGAAGAGGACCTATATCGCCGGGGACCGCCTCTTCTGGCTGATGCGGGGTCTGCTCGTGGAACTCAAACCGCAACTCAGGTACTTCAATGAATCGGTGGAGTTTGAGGGACTCTGCACGTTCATGCTCGAGACGATCGCCGAGCTTCGGTTGAACGGTATCACGGATGCACACCTCCGTGAGTTGTCGAACCAGGAAAAGTGGAGCGATATTCTCCATGTGATGAGTGAGTACGAACGGAAGAAGTGTACAGCAGGTCTCTTCGATTACGCCGATGCAGTGATTGCGTTGCTTGATCAACCGCTACCATGCCAATCAACATTCATCATAAGGCATCACACGACCGCGATGGAAGACCAGCTCGTCTCACGGATGGGAATCCAGTGGGTTGATTCAGTGCCACACTCTTCGACGACGAACGTTCTCACCGGCTATGCTGTTGATACGCTGTATCAGGAAGCTCTTCAGACAATCCGGAATGTCCTGGACGACCTCCAGTCCTCGACGCCGCCGGTTCGGATTGGCATCTGCACCTCGCACTACAATGCATCCTACTACTTCATCCGGCCGGTGCTTGAGCAGCTCGGACAGCCCGATCTGGTCCACTGGGCGAAGGGCCAGCCTCTGTTTGGCACTCTTGCAGGGAATCTCTGGAAGTATCTTGCAGAGTGGATTCAGAACAACTGCAGCATTTACCGACTCGTTCGCGTTCTCGAATCCTCAAGCTTTGATCGTGACGAAATCGCAACATGGTCGGCAGGTCTCCAGGGAAAGGAGATCTCTCCCTCCGTTTTTCATGCTGCGGTGAGGTACTTCCGTGATTCTGAGCTCGTGTTGTTCAGCAACGGTTTTCTCCAGGCGTTCGAACAGTTTCTGGAGGGGAAGGCCATCAGGGATCCGGAGAGTGAGCGGGAACAGTTTGTCTCTCTGTCGGTGGAGGTAGCGCGTGTAGTGGCGAGGCACTTCAGTCTCCTCCTTGTGCCGGTATCATTGGGCGACCGGCTTGTGGCGTTGCAGGATCTTTTTCTTTCCATTGTGCGGATTCACAGCGGAGCAGACGCAAATGCAGTGTCAAAGATCGAGGCGTTGCTCGATGGCGTTCGAGAGTCACTTGTTGCAGGTGGTGCGGAGATGTCAATGAGCGACGCAGTCACGCTCATCAATGAAAAACTGGATGGCATGTACGTGAACGTCCGGCTTCCTGATTTCACACGGCCAATCCTCGGAACCCTGGAAGATCTCCGGTATGGGGAGTTCGACATTCTCTATATTACAGACCTGAACGAAAAAGGTCTCCCTAAAAAAAACTTTCAAAACCCGATCGTTCTCGATGAAGAAAAGACCCGCCTGATGAAACTGACCGCTGCCAACCTTTATCTCCGTGAAGACAGGTTGAAGGAGGAGGAGGAAATGTTCGAACAGGTGGTCGGGGGCGTCAAAGACAAACTGGTATTGTCAGCCTCCTTGAAGGACCTGGCGACCGGAAGGGAGCTTCTCGTTTCGCGGTACCTCCTCGATCTGTGGAATCGTCGGACGGGAAGCCGACAGGACTATAACACCATATCCAGGCTTCTTCGTGGTGACCCGCGATCGCAGAACAACCATGTTGTTGCGCGGCCGGAAGATGCATTCTACGAATACGAGCGGGGAGTGGCGGCGCATATTGCAAACCAGGGAAAACCACTCGTCAATCCTGATCTCGCCGACGGATTCCCATTTGTCCGGTCAGTGCGTGCGTGGATGCACAACCGGAGAGCGGCGGAGGAGTTCAACGCATACTGGGGTATTGTCAAGGCCGATCCCCAGCGAGCACTGCCCGTCTTCAGCGCGTCGCGCATCTCGCGCTGGACGCGGTGTCCGTATCAGTATTTTCTTAAGTATGAGCTGGGACTCGACAACTACGACGACTTTGACGCCGATGCCCTCGAATGGCTGGATGCAATGAGTTATGGGAGCTTCATGCATGATGTATTCTACAAGTTCTTTGTTCGCCTACGCGAGTCGAAAGGGGTTTGGTTCAACGCGATCGAAGCGAAGGATGCAGGGGTTCTCGGGGAGATTTTCGATGAGGTGCGAAAAGAGTACATCCTCTCGCATCCGGTGACTTCCCCTGTCCATTACGAAAGCCAGTTGGCACGGCTGCAGCGCGATGCAGAGCTGTTTCTTCAAAACGAAGCCTTGAACTCCGACACCCGCCTCTACGTCGAGCTTGCATTTCACATGCCTGCAAAGGAGGGGAGAGAGCCACTCATCACGAGAAGCACACCTGCAATCGTTACTCTTGCCGATGGCTCGTCTCTGAGCGTCCGTGGGTCCGTTGACCGGGTGGATCGGTCGGGCAAACGGCATATCTTGTACGACTACAAAACGGGGCGCGCAAAGTATCCTCCTCCGTCACGCCCATTCGACGGCGGGAGCCTGATCCAGGCCGGACTCTACAGCGAAATTGCCGGTCAAATCGATCCCGCAATCTCCGAGCCGTTGTTCCGCTTCTATTATACCTCAGAGGACCAGGGGTTCACACAATATGAAGTGGACTATTCAAAGCACAGGCGGCATTTCATTGCGCTGCTGACGGAGATTATTGCACAGCTGCGCAACGGGAATTTCGTTCCGGTGGCAGACCTCAAGTACAACGGCGGCGTTTGTAGTTGGTGCGATTATCTTGCCGTCTGCCTGAAGGGCAAGAAAGAGCTTGCCGACCAACTAAAAGCAAACGACGTTCATCACGCAACGTTGAAGTCAATTCAGAAGGAAGAGATCCCGCAAGGATTCCGATGAACGACAAGGCGAAATACTCCGACAGCGAGAGCCGACGACTCATCGTTACCGATTTCGAGCACACACTCTTTGTCGATGCCGGTGCGGGAAGCGGGAAAACCACCGCGATGGTATCCCGCATTATCATGATCGTCTTGAATGGTCGTGCCGACATTAGGGAAATCGTAGCCATCACCTTCACCAACGAAGGTGCGGCAAGCTTGAAGAGCAAGATCCAACAGGAACTGGAGAAGGCAAATGCGACCGGCGTCTACTCTCCCTGCGAGGGCGTGGACGTCACCATGGGAGAAGTGGAACGGCGACGGGTGCGGGATGCTCTGGCGTATCTTCCTCTGGCGCCCATCGGTACCATTCACAGTTTCTGCCTCTCTTTGTTGAAGGAACGACCGGTGGAAGCGGGGATCGATCCAAAGTTCGAGATGAACACAGAGGGGAATGTGGTGTCCGCTTTCGACGAAGCCTGGGCCACATTCATTCTCCAGTCGGCGGCGGCACGCCACGCGTTTTTGCAGTTCATTGTGGATGCATCCGTTCCGCTTGACGCAATCAAGGAGGTGGCAAGGATCAAATACACGAATCCGGATTTGGAGCTGTACACCGAAGAGGCGCAGCCCGTGGGAGACAGAGATATCACAAAGTCGTTTGACAGGGTGGCGCGTCTTGTGCGAGACATGTATGCCGGTGTGGGAGTACTCAAGGCGGATAGTACTTCCGCGGCGGGTCAGGCACGACTCAAATTTGTCCGGCGCGCACACGCGTTGTTGTCCAATGGCACCACAACAAAAAAGAAGCTCAAGTATCTGGTGGAGATCGAGGTTCACGAAGACTGGACGCAGAAACATCAGGTCTTTGCAAAGGCGACAGAGGAAGTCAAAGCAATCACCCGGAGTGTTCGCAAGCGTCACCTCGATTGTGTACACCATCGGATGGCTGGCTTCATCAGGGAGTTCGAACGATTTTTCATCCGGCACCGGAAAGCAACGTCGTCACTTGAATTTGAAGACCTTCTCTTTCTTGCCAGAACCATGCTGCGTGATCACTCCGGGGTGCGCGAGTATTTCAAACGGAACTTCAAGTACCTGTTTGTGGATGAGACACAGGACATCGATCCGTTACAAACGGAAGTGGTCTTTTTTCTCTCTGAGTTCCGGGGGGACAATGCGCGGGAGTGGACAGAGGTCAGGCTGCAACCCGGGAAACTGTTCATGGTTGGTGACCCCAAACAGTCCATCTACAAATTCCGCCGGGCGGACATCACGATATATGAACTTGCGAAGGAGAGTGTGGAAAAACAGGAAGGGAGAGTACTCTCTCTCGACAAGAACTTCCGCTCGGCCGCGCCGATCATCAGGTTCGTGAATGACCACTTCAATGTTTCCTTCGGACTCTTCGCCGAAGACATACGGGCACGACTTCAACCGGAGTATGCGACGCTCCAGGCAGGTGCGCTCCGGCAGTCACACTTGGAGGCACACCTGTATCTTATCACCTCTCCCGACACAACCCGCAAGGCAGGCAAACAGGATACCCTCGATCCGGAGATCGCCAAACTCATTTCCTTCCTGCTCCGGTTGACATCTCCCGCGGGTCCGCAGATTGTTGATGCTGCCACCGGCGAGGAACGTCCGGTACATTTCCGTGACGTGATGGTATTGATGAAGACGTTCACCGATGTCGAAGTCTTTGCGCGAAGGTTCGAGCAGGCAGGGATCCCCTACCAGGAGGTCGGCGGTAAGACATTTTTTGTCAGTGATGACGTCCGGGGGATGGTCTTTGCGCTCAAGGCGATCGATGACCCGACGGACACGGTGGCATTGTTTGGGGCGCTGAAATCACCGGTGATTGGCGTGACTGACCAAGAGCTGTTCGATTTCGTTGCCGGCGGAAGGCGCTTGAGCATCTTTGCGGATGGAGAGGGAATGAGTGGAACGCTTCCACTGGCCCTCGGACTTTTCAGGAACCTCCACTACACGAGGGAGAACCTCCGCCCGTCCGGAGTGTTGAAGGAGTTGTTCAACAACTCCGGCCTTTGTCATCTTGTGCTTGCCGAACCCAACGGGCTGCAGAAGTCGGCGAAGTATTTCCGCCTGCTCGAGCTTCTGCATGAAATCGAAACGGACCAAACGCGGTCCTTTCGCTCCACAGTTGCAGCGCTGGAATCGGTGATGGAGATGGACGACCCGCAGCTCGCCAATGTGTCGATCACGCCCGCTGGCGAAAATGCCGTGAAACTGACGACGATCCATCGTGCGAAGGGACTGGAAACGCCAGTGGTGGTTCTTGCCAATGCCACCATTACGCCGCGGAAAATGCTGCCAGACAGCTTCGTGCTTCGGGAAGAGGGGAAGATACTCATTCCGTATGGCGAGGATGGTGGCTTCTATTCACGTGATCCTGATGAGTTGCTGGCACTCGAAGCGCGGAAGGAAGAATGTGAAGCCGAGCGACTTCGGTATGTCGCGGTGACGAGAGCAAGGGACATACTTGTTGTCTGTGTTCCGTCTGACGGCACTATTCCGGAGTCGTTCAACGGCAGGCTTGCGCCAACACTTTTCCGGAGTAGTCTGGTGCGGCGGCTACAGGATGAACTAACGCCACCCGTTCCGGAGAAGAAATCGGGTCATCCTGTTGATCTCCAACGCCTCATGATCGAGGCCAGACGAGCGGGGGAGATACGGCGGGAGTCATTGCGTATGCGGCAGAAAGCCATGTCATCTCCGTTCGTCAGCGTTCACGATGTAATGGAGATTGATCCAGATCTCTTCAAGGTGAAACGGAAGTCACGGGGGAAGGGATTCGGCATTGTATTGCACAGGATCATGCAACACCACGTTGCAGATCCGGCATTTGTGGTGGAATCGGTTCTCGATCAATGGATGGAGGAAGAGGACGTTCCGCGACG
>DASRUE010000227.1:0-10184 GCA_035687895.1 Bacteroidota bacterium
CAGCGCTTCTGATGTGAGAATTGTCTTTGCTACAGCAAACGGCCTTTTGTATATGGTGGATGATCAGCTCAACATCGTCTCTGGCTTTCCGGTGACCACCGGTGGGCCCGTTACACAGCCACCGGCGCTGGCCGATGTTGATGGCGATGGCATCAGGGATATTGTGGTCTTCAGCGAAAATCGGATCTGTGTCTACAACTATGCCGGAGCGTCGCTCGATAATTTTCCCTGGACCGTATCTACCGATGAGCCTCTGTCTTCTCCTCCCATTATCGCGGACCTGACAGGAGACGGGATAGTGGAAATTGCCGGTGCGACCATCAACGGACTTGTTGTGGCGGTCGACCGGAGCGGACAAATGGCACGTGGTTTCCCGTTGCAGTCGGGAAGAGGAAATCAGTCAGTAGCAGCGTTCACGATCAACCCCGGCTCCTTGAGGGCTTCAGGATTGGGTCTTGTTGTGGGATCGTCGGAAAACGGCTCGGTCTCAGGCTGGATGACCGGGTCTTTACCCAATATCGTGTCTCCCAACCAGCCCTGGCCGCAATATCAAAAAGACGCGCAGCACAGCGGGCTTGCCACCGAGCAGTTAACGCGCACCCCGTTGAGCTCGGAGTTCTTCCCGGAGAACAGGGCCTACAATTGGCCGAACCCCGTGTACAACGGAAAGACATTCATCCGCTACTTTGTGAAGGAAGACGCAGCAGTCAGCATCAAGATTTTCGACCTCTCCGGCGATCTGGTGACGGAGCTTGCGGGTCCGGGTGTTGGAGGATTGGATAATGAGGTGGAGTGGAATGTGGGTGGGGTGCAAAGCGGTATTTACTTTGCACGGATCGAGGCGAACGGTGCAGGAGCGAATGGTGTGGCGGTGGTGAAAGTGGCGGTGGTGAAATGACACGTATCGATATGCGAGAAACCTCTCCAGGGTTGTGCGACACTCCCCGGCTTGCTGCTATTCTCCCTCTGGTAGTTGTCCTGTTGTTCTGTTTGTGTTCACCGCATCAAGTATCGGCCCAACGCGTGCCGCGTGTTCAGGTGGATTTCTATCATCCCGAGCTTGAATGGAAGACGATCGAGACGGAACACTTCTTTGTCCACTACCACGATGGTGCGGAACGGACCGCCCGCGTGGTCACGAAAATCGTCGAGGATATTTACGAACCGGTTACCTCACTGTACGGACACGTCCCTGATCAGAAAGTCAGCTTCATCATCCGGGATCACGATGATATCTCGAACGGCGCCGCCTATTTTTACGACAACAAAGTCGAGATCTATGCGCCAAGCATGGACTTCGAGTTCCGGGGGACGCACAACTGGCTTCGGAATGTCATCACCCACGAGTTCACCCACATCGTCCAGATGCAGACGGCAATGAAGTTCGGCCGCACGATGCCGGCCTTTTATCTCCAGTGGCTTGGCTATGAATCGGAGCGGCGTCCCGATGTGCTTTATGGCTTCCCCAACAAGATCGTCTCCTTCCCGATCTCCGGCTTTGTTGTACCGGTCTGGTTTGCCGAGGGCGTTGCCCAGTACAACCGCAAGGAGCTTCGGTACGATTTCTGGGATGCACATCGCGACATGATTCTGCGCTCCTACGTTCTCGACGGCAACATGCTCACGTGGGAACAGATGTCGGTGTTTGGCAAAACCAGCCTCGGGAATGAGTCATCGTACAATGCCGGCTTTGCCTTCGTCCACTACATCGCTCAGCGCTTCGGCGAGGAGAAGATCAATGAGATTTCTCGAAGCCTCGCACGCCTTACGGAAGTGACGATCGATGGCGCGATCGAGCGGGCCGTTGGACGCAAGGGAAGTCTTGTCTATGAAGATTGGAAAGCGGAGATGATGTCAAGTTACGCGGGGCGTGTTGCTCCGATACGACAGGATCTGCGAGAAGGTTCCCCTATCATCTATTATGAAGAGGGAGATGATCTCCACATCAGCCCGGGAGGTCCGGACGAGAAGATGACGCTGCATGCCGCCGGGTACACCCCGGCCATAGCTGATATGCAGCCCTGTTGCCGTGCCATCGCGGAAACCGGATTTGCCAATCTCCATCCGAAGTTCTCCCCCGAAGGGAAGCGCCTCGCGTTTGTCAGCACAGGCACCGGAGATTACTTCAGCCAGTCGTCGTTGTATATTGACGACCTACAAACGCGGATAGCAAAGCCTGTGCAAACCAGAGTGAGCACGTCGCTCTGCTGGTCACCGGATGGAACGAAGATTTACTACGGCCGCTCCACCCGGGACAATCCTCATTACTCGTATCAGACTGATCTTTATGTGTATGATGTTCAGAGGGATGAGGAGACGAGACTGACCCATGGCAAGAGGGCGATGAGCCCCGCAGTGTCGCCGGATGGGAAGCGGATTGCATTCGTCGTGAATCACGACGGGACAACGAACATCGCGGTGATGAACCTTGATGGCTCTGACGACAAAATCATCACACCGTACGCCAATGGTGAGCAGGTGTACACGCCTGTGTGGAGCCCATCGGGCGACCGGATTCTGTTTGATTATTCCGTGAAAGACGGACGCGACATTGCGTGGGTGAAACCGGATGGCTCCGACCTCCAATTCCTTGTAACGGGCCCGGATGATTCCCGCGGAGGAACGTTTATGCCTGTCGGCACGCGCATCCTGTTCAGCTCGGACCGGACCGGCATCTTCAATCTTTATACTTACGATCTCGAAACAACAAAGATCGCCCAGATTTCCAATGTCCTTGGGGGCGCTTTCATGCCGACGGTGAATGCCGAGGGGCGGATTGTCTACTCCGCGTATACTTCGAAAGGGTACAAGCTCTGCGAGATGGTGAATCCGGTGGAGATGGGTGAAGGAGAGCATCATTATGTGAGCCTTCCGGGCGCTGCGTCAATCGAGAAGAGCGGACCGCTTGCCCTGGCGTCCAACGGAAGTGTTGCAACGACCCAGTTTGACTGGCACTCGCTCCGCTCGTATGATGACACACAGCTTCCGCCGCTGGATGCCAAGCCATACCGGAGCAAATTCACGAACCTGAGCATCGTCCCGTTCCTACGGATCGACAACTACAACCCGAAGAACAAAGCGTTCGAAGTCCTGAAGCCCGGTGTGTATCTCTTCTCGAACGAGATCCTGGAAAAGCTCTCCTTCTTTGCCGGTGTCGCGCTAAATACACAACTCGAGCGTGACCTTTTTGTCCAGTTCAGCTATCGGGGTCGGATCCCCGGGATGTACCAGTTGGGGCTCGAACCGGTGACATCCATCGAAGCTTACAACGTCACGCGGAAAACGGATAACGCTCTCGAACTTGGCAACGAAGTTATTCCCATTGACGTCACATATAATTTGACCGAATTTGATTTCGTGTTGAACCAACCGCTTGTTCCGGCCGTAGCCGAGGTGGAGTTCCGCTATGTACACAGCCGTTACACGTCGATAATCGAAAGTTTTATCAACCCGTTTGACAACCGTGTCGTCTCTGCCTCCAGCGACCTCTACCTGATCTCAAACACCCTGTCGCTTACGGTTCGGGTGGACGCGGTTCCGCGATCCCGGACGGATGAAATCAACCCTCTCGGGAGGGAGGTCCGCTTCAATGTCTCCCGTGACCTGAATAAGTTCAATGGTGACGGCGAGTATGAAATCAGTTCAACGGGACTTGTCCCCGTGTACAAGAACGTGAACTTCACGCGGGTTGAGCTTCTCTGGAAAGAACACATCCCCTTCTTCTTCAAAAACCACACGCTCACCGCTTCTGTGAAAGGGGGCTCGATTCTCGGGCCGGAGGTCGACGAGTTTTTTGATTTCTATGCCGGTGGTCTCATCGGGATGAAGGGGTATCCGTTCTATTCCCTTGGCGGCAATGAGATGGCCATCGGCGGACTGAACTACCGTTTCCCGCTCGCGCACAACCTGGATATTCGATTCCTGCCCATCTATTTTGATAAGCTCTACGCGTCATTCTACGCTGATATCGGCAATGCATGGACCGGGAAAATCCCAAACCTGAGGCAATTCAAAACGGATGCCGGTGTGGAGTTGCGACTCGAGTCGTTTTCCTTCTATGCATACCCAACACGGGTCTTCCTCAACGTTGCATACGGCTTTGACCAGTTCACACGTTTAGTCCGGAGTCGTAACCAGGTGGTCACGTACGGCAAGGAGTGGAGCGTCTACTTCGGCGTTCTTTTCGGATTCGATTTTGACTAATCACAGATCAGGAGCGTTCACATGAAACAATATTGGATTGCTCTCTTCTTTGTTGTTGGTATTTCCAGCGGATGGTCTGCTGATGGCATTCGTTTGATCGGAGAAGGCAAAACGCCCCAGCAAACGTTCACGGGAAATATGCGGGTGGATTTCTTTGGGCAAACGGAATTTGCTCTCTCACCGCAGGTGCAGGAGGAGATTGGCGGGGGAGTGCCAGTGCGCAAATCACCGTTCCTTGCTGCAGGGTTGTCGCTGGTGGTACCAGGTGCGGGAGAATTCTACACGGGGCGCTACTGGGAGGCAGCAGCGTTTCTTGCCGCCGATGTTGCAGCGTGGGCGCTTGCATACTCGTACGACAAGCGTGGGGACCGCCAGACAGATTACTTTCAGGATTATGCCAACCAGCACTGGAATCCGCTCCGCTACGCCGAATGGACCGTTGCCAATGCCTCCGCTATCAATCCGGCTATTACAAACGTTGGACAATATGCCGTTGTGAACAATGGGTCGGTCAATTGGCCCGAGCTCAACCGATTGGAACGAGACATTGGCCGGTGGTACTCACACACGCTTCCGTCATACGGCGAGCAACAGTACTTTGAACTGATTGGGAAGTACCAGCAGTTTTATCAGGGTTGGGATGACCGGGATGCCAGCCTGATCACCTATGAAGGAATATCCCAGAGGCTGGAGTCCGGATACTCGAACTTCAAATATTACTCGGGCGAACGCGGCAAAGCCAACAGCTACTACAACACCGCCTCAACCTGGGTGACGGTAGCGATCATCAACCATGTGGTAAGTGCCGCGTATGCTGCCCTGGGTGCCGGTTGGCATAACAAGGCGCACGCATCGCTGGGCTTGCAGCAAATACCCGTGGGTATCGGCTATGCGCGTGTGCCGGTGGTGAAGCTCTCGTACGGTCTGTAACATTTCGGGAACTCTACTTCCGTACCCGCAACATTACCACGATCGCCCCGATGAGGAACATGATGTTCGCGAGCCAGGCCGTTAGCAGTGGATGGATGTCTCCGTTGTAGCCGAAGACCTGGCTCACCTTCATGAATATGAGATAGATAAAGCAGATCAATAAACTGATACCGAGCTGCACACCAACTCCACCCCGCCTCCGGACCGAAGAAAAAGGAACACCGAATAGCACGACAATCACGGATGCGAACGGGAACGATATCTTGCTGTAAAAATCCACCAGCCAACGTGCAACATCCTGTCCTGACCGCTGCTGGCTCTCGATGAAGTACTTCAACGTGTAGTAATCCATCTCATCCGGTTTCTCCTGCTTCTTGCGAAGGTCTTCCGGGTCGAAGTGAAGCCGGCCTGCGGGCGAGGTATCGAATTCCTCCAACCGCTCCTTGCCATCCACGAACCAACGCCGCACACCGTTGTGCAGGATCCAGACCCGTGCCGTGGTATCCCATTGCATGCTCACGGCGTCCACGCGGCCGGTCAACACCGTAAGATTGGTATCGTTGAAGTCCTGGATGCTCACGCGTGTTGCGATGTTGCGAGCGTCATCAAAATACCCAAGCGAGAGGATTCGTGTAGGACTGTCCTGGAAATAGATGTTTGCCCCGGAGGCGGAGACGTAGTTGCGCTGGAGATACACCCGTTCGATGGTAAACTTCGTTTTGTTTGCTGAGGGAACAACCCAGCCATTGAAGTACACCGATGCTGCACTGACGATCATAGCAACAACGACATACGGCACCATGGTACGATAAAGGCTGATGCCACTCGATTTCAGAGCAGTCAACTCCCCCTGTGTGGACAAGCGGGCGGTTACAAAGAGGCTTGCCAACAACATTGCGACCGGCATAATGAGTTTGACGATCTCGGGGATAAAGAAAAAGTAGTACCGAGCGATGACTGCGGTGGTTGCCTGCCTGTCAATGAAATCGTCCAGGTGCTCGACCGCATCAATGACAATAAAGACGATCGTGACAGCAATGAGAGAGAATAGGGCCGACACAAGGAACTGCTTGATGATATACCGGTCGATCAGTTTCATCAGAGGGAAGGATCGTCTCCAGGTTCATCGGGGAGTTTGGTTCGCCACTGTTTGGGGATGAAGCGTTGGAGCGCATCCCAGCGGATGATGGCCGTTTCCCTGCCGATCCGGTAGGTGAGGTACATGCCAACGATGCCGAGGATGACATTGGCAAACCACATTCCCCAGAAGGGGGACGCGATGTCCCGGTCGGCAAGGTTCTCGCCACCCTTCAGACACGCCCAGTAGAGGACGAAGAAGCCAAGGCTGAGCGTCGCCGCAACCCCGAATCCCCCCTTGCGGGCCATGATGCCGAGGGGCGCACCGATGAGGACGAAAACGACACAGGCTGCAGGAATGGAGTATTTCTTGTGAATCTCCACCAGATATTGATCCATCTGCTTGTCCACCATTTCGATGACGATATGAGAGTTGGTCACCGAGGAACTCATCAGACGGGCAGAATTCAATGCAGAGGTCGTCGGGGGGTCGACGCGTGGACGCATCCCACCGGGTGCAAAGGGGTTCTTGGTTCCTGCCAGAAGATGCTCCATATCCCGGCTCACCACAGTTTGGAGGTTCTCCTCAAGCTTCTCACGTTCTCTGGCCAGGCTATCGACAATGCCGATCATCGCCTCGGCGCTAAGTTCACGGTCTCCACGGGAGATGGTCCCCTCGGCGGACCGGGCGAAGTCAAAACCCTCCACGTCCATGGCAATCCGGTGGTTCTGGAACTCAAGCCGGCGGTAAGAAGTCATCTTCGCCAGGTCGAGTTCGTGAATCTCGCCGCTTTGGAGGTCCATCACCAGCTTGCGATAGTCGGGTGAGAAGGAGATGGTCCCCCGCTCCGCGGTGATAACCACGTTGCTATTAGGGTTCGTGAAGTCATAGATGGTGACGCCTTCGAGGTCGTTGGTTTTTTCGAAGGTCTTTCGGACCAGAATGCTGTAACCCGCGATATCCTGAGAGAAGAGCCCTGCCACCAGATTCAATGTTGGCTTGGTGCGTCGGATGTCGATCGTCAAGGTCTTAGCCCGGTGGTTCGCCTCCGGGAGAACATGGTTATTGAAAAGGATAAGGAGATACATCACAACCAGTGATGCGAGCACAACGGGCGTCATCATCCGGTAAATGCTCATGCCGCTTGCTTTCATGGCAGTGATCTCGTTCTTCGAAGAGAGGTCGCCAAAGGCCATGAGTGTCGCAACGAGCACCGACATCGGCACCGCAAGCACAACCATCCACGCCAGGTTCAGCGCGATCAACTCGATGATGATCCAAGCGGTAAGACCCTTGCCAACGAGTTGATCGATGAACTTCATGACGAACTGCAACAGGAAGAGAAACATCAGCGTGCAGAGAGAGAAAACGAAAGGCCCGATGTGTGCACGAAGCAGATAGCGGGAAAACAGCATCCACTGGGGAAGAAAGCGGGATTTCATGCTGCTAATATACTCTACATTCTCTTCTTTTCCAATGTGAGCGGATGAACCCGGCAGAAATTTGGCCGTGCATGCGCTTGATATTTTTGTGGCTTTTGCCTATGTTCCACACACCAAGTTGCGCAACTTGGCCCTCGACCTTCAAAGGAGTCACCATATCGATCAGGTTTGCTAATGCTTTGCGGGAGGAGCGTCTTCCTGCCGGTCCCCGGGAATGAATTGGTGCAGATGCGGGGTGGACGCACGTGGGGCGGTGTTCTCCGTAATAGTTCTACCCGCCCGGGTCGGATACAATAACTGAGAATCGAATTGGTCTCCTTTCTTCACAGCACGCGGATAAACCTCCGTCGTCACCTCGTTGATATCGCTTTTCTCGCTGCCGCGTCGTTGATCGCGGCGGTTTTCTTCTTTACTCCGGAGAGCGTTGTCGGTTCCAGCAATCTCCTTCCTGACCCTACGTACGAACCATTGCTTGCACTGTTCGATGATTCAACCTCCTCCGGCGATAAGACCGGTGCCAACACCGGCACAAAATTCCTTTCCGGCGGAGAAGACTCCCTTCCTGTCTCCGATCCAAATAAGTTCTTCACATCGGATTCTTTGCGCAAAGACACCCTAGGCACATCCGTTCCAAAAAAATCAGTGGCGTCGGATTCCGGCTATGTTGTCTATCTTGATTCCACAGCTCGACTCTCACACTTCGCGTACGTACGGCGAGACCAACCGCAAGTCAGGTTTTTTCCCGACCGGAGCTACTCGTTGTTCGCCCCGACACGCAGCGCCACCTACAAGCGTGAGGTCGTGATGGATTCACTGGGACGCGATGTCGTGTTCCGCGAAACGGTGGGGGGAAAGGATGTGAAGATCCCCATTAGTGTTCCGCTACGGGAGTATGTTGCACTGCGGCAGAAGGCGGAGTTTCGCAGGATGCTTGCCGACGAAGCTCGGAAGCCAAAGGTTGTAGCCGAGCGAAACGATCTTGGTGAGTTGATGGCCAACATCACGCAGATCCAAATCCCTATTCCACCCAACCCCATCTTCAGCATCTTCGGAAAGCCGGAGATCAAACTGAACATCAGCGGTGCGGTGGACATCAAGGCGGGGTTCCGCAATACCAAGTCGGACCAAACGCAGGTTTCGCTGCTGGATCAGAGTCGCAACGAACCGGACTTCGCGCAGGAAGTGCAGGTGAACGTCAACGGTACTATCGGGGACAAACTCAACATCCTTGCCGATTGGAACACGCAACGAACGTTTGAATACGAAAACCAGCTCAAGATCAAATACACGGGGTACGAAGACGAGATTGTCCAAAGTATCGAGGCGGGCAACGTTTCGCTTCAAACTCCGTCGTCGTTCATTGGCAGCAGCCAGGCGCTGTTTGGTGTCAAGGCAAGATTCCAGACTGGACCACTGACCCTCACGACTCTTGCGTCGCAGAAGAAGGGACAGATAAAGGAAGTTGCCGTGTCCGGCGGTGCGCAGGAGGTACCCATCTCTGTTCAACCGCACGAGTATGCCACGAATCATTTTTTTGTCAATACGCTATACAGGCAGTTCTACGAGAACTACTATCGGGAGGAGCCTGCGCTTGTCACCAACCCCGAGCTGCAAATCGTTGACGCAGAAGTCTGGGTGACGCGCCAGGGAAGCATTCCAGACCCGAATGAACGGGAGGGGATTGCATTCATTGAACTTCCGCCTCGTGGCTCCGGATACGATGAAGGACTTCGCGGGTTGGTCGATAGCACCGGAGGAACCCGTGAACGGGGACTGTTCGTCAAGCTAAACCAGGATCAGTACGATCTGGACGGGTACGGGTATATCGGTGTCCTCTCTCTCAAGACGAATGTGCAGGATCAGCAGATAGTAGCAATCGCATATCGGACTGCAGGAAATGCCAGCACAGCCGCTACACAGTACGGCGAGTTTACGCGTGACCTTGATACATCCCGTACATTGATCCTGAAAATGGTCAAGCCCAAGAACCTCCATTCCAATAGCCGCAACTTCACGGTGGCGTGGGATCAACTCTTGAAGAATATCTACCCTCTTGGAGGAAGGAATATCAAAAAGTCCGGATTCGAATTAGACGTCTACCGGACCATTGCGGCCGCCGAAAAACAAAACAGCATAGAGAACGAACGGCTTCTTCGTATTTTCGGTCTTGACAAGTTCAATGCGGATGATACACCAAACGAAGACGGTGACAACGTGTTCGATTTTCGCCCGGGCCGCACCATCAACCTTGCTTCCGCCGAGATCATTTTTCCTCATCTCAGGCCATTTGATACCGGCATCAAGAAATATTTTGTCGACAATGGCTTACCCCTCCCGGATTCGACGTTCTTCTATCCACAAGTGTATGACACGACAAAGTCCCGTGCTGCCGAAAATAATAATGCCAAATATGCGATTCAGGGAAGAGCGACAGGTGACGCCACTTCCAAATACTCCCTCGGGTTCAACGTTGTTGAGGGAAGCGTCCAGGTGTTGCTGAATGGCAACCGCCTCACCCCCAACGTGGACTA
>DASRUE010000228.1:0-2314 GCA_035687895.1 Bacteroidota bacterium
TGAGCGAAGCTCCGAGCTTACCAAGTATGCGTCAAACACCTTCCTTGCCACGAAGGTGTCGTTTATGAATGAACTGGCGAATCTTTGCGAGCTCGTGGGAGGTGACGTTGATCTTGTCCGTAAGGGGATGGGGACCGATCCACGGATTGGGCAGCAGTTCCTGTTTGCGGGCATCGGCTATGGTGGGTCGTGCTTCCCGAAGGATGTGAACGCTCTGATAAAGACATCCGCCGACAACGGCTATGACTTCCAGATTCTGCGCGCCGTCGAAGAAGTGAACAAGAGACAGAAAAAGATCATCGTGGAGAAGCTCAAGAAACATTTCGGGGGGATGCTCAAGGGCAAGACGGTAGCCATTTGGGGGCTCTCATTCAAACCAAATACCGATGACATCCGTGAGGCTCCATCGCTTCTGATTATCGAAGCACTTGTGAAAGAAGGCGTGAACGTACGAGCCCACGATCCGGCGGCAATGGAGGAGACGAAGAAGCAGGTGGGGAATGTTGTGAAGTACTTCGATAGCAACTACGATGCACTCAAAGGCGCACATGCTTTGTTGGTCGTGACGGAGTGGGGTGAATTCCGCCGCCCAGATTTTGCCCGGATGAAAACGCTGATGCGCGAACCGGTCATCTTCGATGGTCGGAACATCTACGATCCCGCCCGCATCAAGGAGCAGGGCTTCACCTACTACGGCATCGGGAGGACGAGTGGCCGATAACAAACAGCGGGTTGCGGTAGTAACGGGAGGTGCCGGATTTCTCGGATCACACCTGTGTGACCGTCTCGTTGCGGAAGGATGCAAGGTTATAGCAATTGATAACCTCATTACGGGTGATACAAGAAATATCAGCCATCTGTTTGGCAACCCGAATTTCCGTTTCATCAATCATGATGTCACGGAGTACATTTTTGTGGATGGGCCGGTGGACTACATTCTTCACTTTGCATCTCCCGCCAGCCCGATCGATTACCTGAAGCTCCCGATTCAGACGCTGAAAGTGGGTTCCCTTGGAACTCACAAGGCACTCGGCCTGGCGAAGAGCAAGAACGCCCGCTTCCTCCTTGCCTCAACTTCCGAGGTGTACGGCGATCCACTTGTGCATCCGCAGCCCGAATCCTACTGGGGGAACGTGAACCCTGTGGGTTCGCGCGGTGTGTATGATGAAGCAAAGCGCTTTGCGGAGGCAATGACCATGGCCTACCACCGGTATCATGGCGTGGAAACACGGATCGCCAGAATTTTCAATACGTACGGACCCCGGATGCGACTCAACGACGGCCGCGCCATCCCGGCATTTCTCTCCCAGGCATTGCGTGGAGAGGATGTGACGGTCTTCGGTAACGGACAGCAAACCCGGAGCGTCTGCTATGTGGATGACCTGATCGAGGGGATATACCGACTTCTTCTTTCGAATGAACCGAACCCCGTCAACATCGGCAACCAGGATGAGATCACGATGTTGCAGCTCGCGAAGGAGGTTCTGGAACTGACCGGAAGCAAGAGCAAGATCGTATTCAAGGACCTTCCCGAAGACGATCCGAAGATCCGGCAACCGGATACTACAAGAGCACGGGCAATTCTCAACTGGGAGGCACGTGTGCAACGTAAGGAAGGGCTCAAGAAAACCATCGAGTACTTCAAAGCACAGCTTGCCTGAGGTGCCCCACTCATGAGGAGCAATGTGCTGGCGTTGGTCGTTGCGTGCTCGCTCGTGTACACCCCCCGCGCCAGAGCCTGGCCCGCTGATTCTACCGCAACCACATTGGACGCTCAGGTGGAAGGCCTCGCTGATTCTGCCTCGCCCGGTCCTACGCAAGAGATAAACACCACAAGACTTGCGATCGTCGGGGGGACGGTTCTCGGGGTGATGACCGGGGTCCAGATCTACCAGGCCAACGGCTGGTGGAAGGACAACCGCAGCTCGTTTCATTTTCGAGAAGATCTCTCGTACGGGCTTGGCGTTGACAAGCTTGGCCACTTCTACGCAGCGTCAGGTTTGACCTTTATCTTCAGCAAGTCTCTCCAGTGGGCGAATTTCACGCAAGAACGCTCGCTCTTCTGGGGAGCCGGGACGGCGATCCTGTTCCAGACCTACGTGGAGATCCAGGACGGGTTCTCCACGTGGGGGTTCGATAGAGTGGACTTTGCCACTAACCTTGCCGGGGCGTCCTACCCATTGATCCAATATCATGTCCCGTTCCTCCAGAGTTTTAACATGAAGATGAGCTATCATCCTTCGCCATTGGTCAACGAAGGGGGAGGGATAGGCTTTAAGGGTCAGAAACACATCATCGTTGATGACTATGAGGG
>DASRUE010000229.1:0-2790 GCA_035687895.1 Bacteroidota bacterium
GTAGAATACGCTGTTGCTTTGCAACTGTGTTGCGAGCGCGGACGATGGATTTGGGAAGAGTGCGGTGTTGAGAAGTGATTCACCGGCTCCATTCTCGGCGACACGATCAAAGATGAACGGAAAACCCGATCCTAACCCCCAACTTCCCTGTCCGGATGACACGGTCATTGAACCGGCGAAGGTCAGGCCGTGGCACAACTCGTGGAGAACAACGGAGACGAAATCGTATTGTCCGGGAGGCGTGTTCCCATCAGTGCCAAAATACCAGTTGGGAAATGCGCTGCTGAAGTTGGCATCGATGTCGGATTCCGTGATGAGATTCAAGTCTGTGCTCGCGAGTTTTTCTGCCAGTGCGACGGCATACCATGTCCCGGCTTGCGGTGCGCCGGGAAAGTCACGGTAGGCGCCTGAAGCACCTGCACTCCCAAGAACTCCGGGAGGGAGCGCCGTCCAGTTCGCCGTTACCCTGATGGTCACTGAAGAAACAAGCAATGACGACCAGATATCCACTGCATATTGAAATGCCGTTTGGGTAGCCGGAGTGAATCCATTGTACGTTACGGCGAAGGTTGCTGAGGAAGGGCTGCTGGTCGTCGAAGGCGGAGGAACATAGGTAAACATGTCTTGGTAGAGCGCCCGGAGAACAGCCTGGTGCCCGGGGGCGAGAGATTCAACCCGTTCGGAGGTCCGTGGCGAACGAATGATTTGATCGTCCCCGGCCAGTGAGCATGCATAGGAGACAATTGCAAGAACAGCAACTCGAAACACTCTCATGAAAACCTCCTTTGGGAATCTATCGTTGAGTAGTCGATGAACCGGCAACAGCAAAGTACAGAAACTCAAGACATATCGCAAGAGTGAATCGCAAGTCATCGTGTCAGTGCAAGATTTGTCTTAGCGTACGGAAGAAACGGTGTGATGAACTGAGACAGGGAGAGTGGATCGCCAGATGCGGCGTCCGTGAGAGTAGGGAACCTGTTGGCAGCTCTGAGTGGACAGGGCCAGAATCCCCGCCTGCCTGAGAGAATCATACAAGTCGGGCAGGCCCGCCTGCCTTGGGAGAATCATCTGAGTCGGGCAGGGAACTGGCGACACACGGCTTTTCAGGACAATGTGTCGCGTTGCGTACATCAGCCGACCTTGGGAAAGGCCATCACTTGATCTGTATCTGTATCCGCTCGATTTTCTGGGCTTCGTATATGAGAGGACGCGGATCAAAAATGGAAGCTTATGGTGAAGCCCACGCTTGTGTTGCCGAAGCGCAATGCCTGGAGCGGGATTCTTGCCTCTGGCACTGCTGGTGCGTCTCTTGACGGACCGAACACTTTATCAGCGACCAGCCCTAATGAAAGCCCATCTACAAGTTCGAACTCAACTTGAACAAAGAGGTACGCAACCACAAAATTGTCGGAAACAGTGAAAAAGGAATCCTGTTGCGAACTGGATCCGCTTTGCGTAAACGTCCAGACGGTTGTTGTTCTCCTGTAATCAATGGAGGCAGGCCCAAACCCACCTCCAACTTTTGCGTCTAACCGTGGATCGAGTAGGTGATACAATGGTTTGTATAACGCCACAATGTATTTTCCGGTTGCCTCAAACGACTGAGACGCATTGTAATTTTTGGAGTCGCCATTGCCAAGGGTTTCGTACCCGAAACTGGATTGTGGCGGTTCGCTGAACCACACCAAGGCAACTCCTACCTCTACTTCCGGCACTACAGAGTAAGTCACTTGCGCCTTCCTGAGCACATTGAACTTGCTTATTGTACCGTTATCATAGGAGGCATATGAGCCCGGCAGGATGAGCTTCGGCATGTTCGAATTGACATGACTTCCCTGGAATGTAATATGCACTTTGCTTTCGCGTGACCCATGAGTTATGGCCGTTACCAGGCGGACCTTCTCCCGGGCTTTTGCGTCGTTGCTCCCTGTAAAATCAAAAACTTCCTCCTTTTGCGCAAAGCCCGGGTCGACGAGATACCCGATGCCAGCCCCAAGCGCAATACTCGGAACCACAACAAGGAGATACCAAGGCAAATTCCGTGATTCAACAAATCCACCGTTATCTTGTGATGTCGCAAGTATGTACGTACTAGCATATCCCGCAAGAACTGCCCCATATAATGGTCCCCGCCCCGGCCCCTGCTCGAACGTCAAAATTATTCTGCTTATTTCGGCAAAAGGAACTGTTACCTCACGTTCCGATGACAACACAACAATGTCCTCTTCTCTTATTTCAGCAAGTTTTCCTCGAATCGCGTCCTGGTTGGGGCGGAAGATAATCGCCTGTTTCATGGCTGTGCTCTTTACTTGCGCCTGCCCGAACGTTGCCTGACTCAGGAATGAGCAAACTAAAATTCCCGCAATGATAATGTTGTTAGCCATCTGTTTGTTCCTTTCAATGTCCGGAGTAAGCCGCTACCAGAATGAGATAAAAGACGACAGCACCAACCGGCAAACCGATCAGAAAACCTGCGAGAAAGCTGCCGCCCCCGCCTGACTCCCGTTGCTCAAATTTCACATCAAGGACGTTCTCAGAATCGATCTCGACGATTTTGCCGTGCGTCGTTCCGACGATAACGCGATACGCTTTTCCATCCCTTGCTTTTTCAACGTACCGTCCTCCGTTGCTGTCAAACTCGATGATTTCCCCATCTTTGAGAATGACTGTGACGATTTTGAAATTAGACCCAACAGGGATTTCATTGGCGGGAAGGGTGACGCGATTCGTAACCGCGCATCCGGATATCGTGACGAGATGGACTGTGATGAGCAGCCAAACCAAAGGCTG
>DASRUE010000230.1:0-5232 GCA_035687895.1 Bacteroidota bacterium
TCAAACGCTGCGTAAACATGCGGTGGAGCATTCGTGCTCGACGCCGCAAATACACAAAGAACGCAACAAAGCTCACCAGCACGCCTCCGGTGATACCCAGAAGGCTGAGGATAGCCATGTTCATGCCCTCGGTCATCGGAGAATCCGCCGCACCATAGCAGCTCGGACACGCTATTACAGTTTGCATCCCGAGCGTTACAACGAATGCAATCGCGATCAGAACAGCCATTCTGTGTGATCGATTCATAGCATGCTCACATGCTTTAGCTTTCTACGGAACTTGATACCGTAGAGAATAAGCCCGATGCCAGCAACAAATGATGCCGCACCGGCAAGAAGCTGTGTAACGTCACCTGACCCTCGGTACGACTGCACCAACCAGGCGGAAAAAGCGAACGCCAGCAATGTCGACGCAGTGATAAAAAAAATGTGAAATGCTTTCAGCGACATCACTTCACCGATATCGGGTCGAGGTAATGAGAGATGGGAAGGAACATCAACGCGATGAAAAATATCCCCGTTAGAATGAGTGTCGCGTAGATGACCTTCTTTTCTGAGATCAGATGCATGAAGTAGCTGGCCACAAGTGACGCTTTGATCGCAGCGACCACAAGTGCAACCGTTATAGCGGCACCCACGCTCAAATGGAGCGAGGAAATTGTCACCGTAACGATGGTCAATACCATCAGGGCAACAAACACGATGATGTAGACACGTACCTGCTTCTTAATGTCATCCGTGTGCGTGGAATCCATTCTGCCTCCTATAGTAAGTAAAGTACGGGAAAGAGGAAAATCCAGACGAGATCAACAAAGTGCCAATACAATCCCGCAACTTCCACCCGATTGGTGAAGCGCACCGGTTCCGTTTTCCACATCTTCGCTCCAGGTCCCCAGAGGTACGCGTTCACAATAATGCCTCCTATCACGTGTAACCCATGCAGACCGGTGATAGTGAAGTAGATCGCAAGAAATGTGCTCTCGCTGGGATAGAGGTGGTGCGAGAATTTCGCCCCATATTCGAACCCCTTGACAATAAGAAAGCCGAACGCCAGCAGGATCGTGAGCCCCATGTAGCGCTTGTACTTTCCGAAGTCCTTCATCATCAAGGACGCCCACGACATCACCATGGTAACGCTCGAACTGATGAGGATGACAGTGTTGAGCGTAGCAAGTGGAATGTTGAGAATCTCATATCCGTGCGGCCAGGTTGGGGCTCCTACCCGGAGGAGGACATATGACGAGAAGAGCGCTCCAAAAAGCATCACTTCTGAAGCGAGGAACAGCCAGATGCCCAGCTTCGCATTGTACAACCCGGTGTCGGGACGGGCGGTATCGGTATACGGAATTTGCATCATCCCTCCGGTTATTGACTGTTCTGTGGTGAGAAATCTTTCGCCTGACCCGGCACACTGTATTCATACGGACCACGGTACACCCGGGGCACGTGGGCAAAATTTCCATGAGCAAGAGGCGGCGAGGTCGTGGCGGCCCACTCCAACGTCGTTGCCTCCCACGGATTGTCGTTTACCTTCGTTCCCTTCTTGAAGCTCAGAAAGAAATTGATGATGAATGGAATCTGAGCGAGGCCGAGCGCCCATGCCGCAATGGACATGACCTCATTCAAGTACAGAACACCGTGGGCATGAGCGTATTGTTGACCTCCATCGTACAATCTGCGGGACACGCCTGCCAATCCCTGAACGAACATCGGCATAAAGACGAAGTTCAGTGCAATGAATGATCCCCAGAAATGGATCTTCCCGAGCTTATCGCTCATCTTCCTCCCTGTTACCTTCGGATACCAGTAATAAACACCGGCAAAGAGGGCCATCAACGTTCCCGGGGCGACCACATAGTGAAAGTGTCCGATCACATAATAGGTGTCGTGCAACGCAATATCGGTAATGTTGAATCCCAGAGGGAGACCGGTAAGTCCACCGATACCGAACATCGGCAAGAAGGCGAGCGCGAAGAGCATCGGGGTCGTGAACCGAATCGAGCCACCCCAGAGAGATAGAAACAACGCTGTCAACACGACCACTGATGGAATGGAGATAATCATCGTGGTCGTTTGGAAGAATGTACTGATTGCTGTCCCCATACCGGTAAGGAACATGTGGTGGGCCCACACAATGAACGACATGAACCCGAGGAAGATGATCGCATAAACCATCGACTTGTATCCCCACAGCGGCTTGCGGGAATTGTTTGCGATGACCTCAGCGACGATTCCCATCGCGGGGAGAATCAACACATATACTTCCGGGTGAGCAAGAAACCAGAATAAATGTTGCCAGAGAAGTGGACTGCCGCCCCCACTAACGTCTAGCGGAACACCGCTCACCACAAGCCCACTCGGCATGAAGAAGCTTGTTCCCGCAAGACGATCCATCAACTGAAGGACTCCTGCCGCTTCCAGGGGCGGAAAAGCAAGAAGCAAAAGGAACGACGTCACAAGCTGCGCCCAGACAAAAAACGGGAGGCGCATGAACGAAAGCCCTTCAGCACGGAGCTGGAATATTGTCACGATGAAATTGATCGAGCCAAGAAGTGATGATGTAATCAGCAGGACCATTCCAAAAAGCCACAACGTTTGCCCCGTGGTGGCAATGACCGAAAGAGGAGCATACGATGTCCATCCGGAATTAGCTGCACCTCCCGGCATCCAGAAACTTACCAACATTACCACGCCGCCCAGGAAGTAGACCCAATAGCTCGTCATGTTGAGCTTGGGAAACGCCATGTCCGGCGCACCGATCTGCAGCGGCACAACATAGTTGCCAAACGCACCAACCGCGAGGGGCACCACACCGAGGAACACCATAATGGTCCCGTGCATCGCGCCAAGCTGGTTATAGAACTCCGGCAGCATCACTCCATCCGGCATCCTGTCCGGCCCAAACAACGTCCCAAGAAACGGAATCGCCTCACCGGGATAGGCAAGCTGCCATCGCATGAGCATCATCAGACAAAAGCCAAAGAACAGGAATATCAGCGAGGTAATGCCGTACTGCACACCGATAACCTTATGGTCCGTGGAAAACACATACTTCCTCCAGAAACCGGGCTCATGATGGCCGCTGTCGTGTTCGTGGGTGTGCCCGTGAGCCGTGGCAACGGGTTCGGCGTGAGTATCTTTTGATCCGTGAGCCAATCTGATTCCTTTCGAGTGAGAGAGTCTGCCTACTTCGCCGCGAATTTGAAATCTGCCGTTACCGCTCCCGTCGCTGCAACCTTCAACTTCATCGTTTGCGTGCCATACTTCTCGTGCCATGCCTCGACGGTGTAGTCGCCTGCGGGAAGTTTCTTCAGACTGAATGTTCCATCACTCCCCGTCACAGCAAAGAACGGATGGTTGAACACGCCGATCCATGCGTTCATCCACGTGTGGACTTCACACTTTACCTTGAACGATTCAGGCTTCTCGAATTTCTTGGTAAGCACCATTCCCTTCTTGGGCTGCGCGACATTGAACTGCGGGTTATCTTTTGACAAGGAATGGACGTTGTGGAGAGTCGGATCGCTGTTCTTAACAAGAAGTTCCTGTCCCGTCTGAATACCCACCACGTGCGGTGTGTACACGCAGCCAAGTTGATCGAACTCCACTTTCTGTCCTGGAGCGTCAAATTTCCTACTCCCCAGGCCTTCCTTCACATAGATCATGACATTCTTTAATGTTCCGTTTGAATTGACGACGACTTCCTCACTGGTGACCGGATTTTTGTGGGCTTTCATGCATACCGGGTCGGCATTCATTTTCAATCGAGCGGCTTTTGGTGCAGCACCGTCGAATGACACTTTTCCGGTCACATCGCCGGCCATAGACTGTCCCACGATGCACATGCAAAGAGCAGTCGCTTTCAGAAGATGTCTGGTATACATTACCGTACCTCCATTGAATGGAATGAGAATGAACGATGAATATTCTTTATCGAGCGCTGACAACAGGCCGAGCCGGTTGTCCGATACTGATGAGGTAGTCCCGCACAGCCTCCATTTGTTTCTGCGCGCTGCCATCAAGGACGTCCGGCAATGGCGATTGCCCATCCGGCCAGAACGTGGGCATACGCGTACCCTCTTGTAGCTTGTTTGGATCGGCGAGCCACTCCACTATCCACTCCGGCTTGAGGCGACCGCGTGCCTTCGTCAGCACCGGGGCAAGATCCGCTGTGCTTCCTTCTCCCGGCCTGGCAACAACATTCCCCGATGGGTGGCATTTCAAACACTGGAAATCCTCAAAGATTGTCCTTCCGACTGGCAGCAATGCCGGATCCGGACGGACCGCGGTGTAATCCCGAAGTTCCAGTTCCTGACTACTGAGACCAAGAAAGTACTTCGTCAGCTTGTTGATTTCGGCATCTGAGAAATTGAATGTCGGCATCCTCGTTGGAATCCACGAGCGGATCGAATTCGGCTGTCCTGTCACGGAAGGGTTCTGGAGGAAATCATGCAGCCAGGGCTCCTGTACCTTCTTTCCTTCACCTGTAATTATTGGAGGAATAAACGCTGCCTCCTCGATGTTGGCAGAGATGTGGCTGCCGGACTTCTCCAGTTGATGACACTGTTGGCAGTTGTACATGATCGCGAGGCGGCGGCCGGACTCAATGTTCTGTTGTTTCCTGTCGAAGGCCTGAACATACTTCCTGTCCGGCTCGTCCTTGGTTTCAGAGAGGAGGAACATCCGGAGAAGCTTGATCTCTTCCTCCGAAAATGCAAACACCGGCATTTTCTGCGCGATACGTTCGGTCTGAAAGGCCCGGGAGTTCTTCAGCTTGTTAAACACCCAGTCGTTCCATGCGTGGTGCACGTCTGTGTCCCCGAAATCCATTTCCTCCACTTTCTTCCGCCCAAAATTGGAGAGCGACACACTGACCCGCCCTTCCTTCTCCATACCCTGAATGACATGGCACCCATTGCAGCCATATTCTCGAATCAAGCCTTCCCCCTTCTTGATCGCAATGGGAGATTCGAGGTTGAGCGTGACTGGTTCCATCGGCCGCTCGTCGTGTAGCGTCATCAGGTACGCCGTAATGTCTCTTGCTTCACCCTCCGTGAGGCGGAGGCTTGGCATCTTTGTGGTGGGATTGTAATGACGAGGATTCCTGATCCAGTCATACGCCCAGTCGGGAGATACCTTACTCCCCACGCGGTTCAACTCGGGGGCGATATCGTAACTCGTTCCCCGCGCCTCGCGGATTTTCAGATTCTCTCCCACAACATGACATCCCTG
>DASRUE010000231.1:0-5829 GCA_035687895.1 Bacteroidota bacterium
TTCCCCCTTTTTCCGCCTTTCGAATCCCGCACATGAGGAATCCCCCAGAGCGGGACTCTTCTAAAGAGAAAGGGCAACGAAACACCCGGATTCTTTTTCCCACTTCTTTCTGGAAAGAAGTGGGCAAGAAAGCTTGCGAAACCGAAACCCGCAACCTTATCTGAACCCTTCTTGGATCAAGACGGTTTCGACCCTGGAATAAGAGCAACCCTCAACGGCAGTGGAGGATTGGTCGAAACCGCAGTCCCCGGAATGTTCGGCCAGCACACACCGCCGTCGGTTTCGCACGCGCTGTTTTTTTATCCTGGCAATTCGGAATCGCCCGCCTGCCTCATCCCTTCTTGGAAAACACCTCCTTCACGTTGCGATTGGTGATGCGTTTCGGTAACTACCTTTCAAGCGTCCCGATCTCGATCAATCCATCTCGGCCAATCATAGTCTCTCCTCTTGTTTGCCTGCCCGCACCTCTCGTTGCCTGAGATTCACAATCTTCAGACTTGACTCATCGTCCGTAGACTCATAGTCCAATTTCATTTACCATGCCTTCCATGGTTCGTTGTGGCTTGAATTCAAATTCGCTACCTTGGTTCAATACTTTCCTTCCTTCACTCAACAGCCACGGTAGACTAATGAGTAGAAAGAACTGGACCCGCGAAGAACTAATTCTTGCAATAAATCTCTACTGTAAGACTCCCTTTGGCAGACTGCACAACCGAAATCCTGACATCATCAAACTTGCGAAGCTAATCGGGCGCTCCCCATCTGCAGTTGCTTGGAAGCTTGTTAACTTTGCTAGTCTCGATCCCAGTCTGAAAAGACGGGGCATCAAGGGTGCAGTCAATGTAAGTCACCTCGACAGAGAAATTTGGGAAGAGTTCTACAGCGATTGGGATCGCTTGGCATATGAGAGCGAAGTTCTTCGCGCAAAACGAATGGGAGAACGGATTGAAGTGATAGCTGAAATCGACGCTATGGAACTATCGCGGAGCGGTCGTGATCGCAAGACTCTGGTGAAAGTGAGAGTCAATCAGAACTTCTTCCGTGCGACGGTGTTGGCAGCTTATGAATTCAGATGCTGCATAACCGGCCTAGCGATTCCAGATCTCTTAAATGCTAGTCACATTGTTCCTTGGTCCAAAGACGAGAAGAACCGAGTGAACCCATCCAACGGCCTTTGCCTAAACGCCATTCACGACAGAGCATTCGACCGAGGCTTGCTCACAATTACGTCGGAGTACAGCGTAATCGTATCACCGTCTATAAAAAGAACGTCTCGAGGAAATGATGCGGTTCGGCACTTGCTGACGAGATACGATGGTAAGAAGATTAGACTTCCACGGAAGTTTCTGCCTGATCAATCTTTTCTTGAGTACCACAACAAAGAAATCTTCAAACAATGAAGACGCCTCAAGCGATCAAGTTCACCTACTTGTATCGAGACGCTGGAAACTCGAAAGCATGGGGCGAGGTTGTGTTTTCAAATCCAAACGACCTTTCTCTTACTGACATATACACCCGCCTGAGAAAAACCTTCGATATGGGGTGCTTGTTTGCCGCTGATCAAATGCAGATACCAGAGGTTTTCCTTTATGCAAACGGAGACGTAATCGCAGAAGATCACTCTTTTCATGAGTTCCATTCGTTGGGCTATCGACAGACACACCTACAGATGTGAATCAGCGCTCGATCAAGTCCTTTGTAGAGGAGGTGGAGAAAGAAGGTCAGCAAGATTGGCGTGCCTTCAATCCTATCGACAAGCTGTTTGATAGAAAGCGAACCATCTGATTCTTAGGAGATCTAGATAGAATGGACTCTGCTGAAATCCCTTCGGGCGTTGTAGACCGAACCTCACTTGGGTTCTGCATTTACATTGACACGCTTCTCGTCGGCCCCGTCCCGGTAGAACGCACGGCTGCCGGAAATCCGATGATATATTCGACCCGAGACGCCGCTGAACATCAAATTGCAGAGGACACAATGGAGAGAATCCAACAATTTCTATCTGGAGAAAGGAGCTTTGAGGACGCGATGACAGTAGAAGAATACGTGGTTGAAGTAGACGTCCTTCCAGATGGGTCGGTTGTGGATGAGGAGGGAAACCATTTTGGGAAAGACAACTGATAACAAGACATGCCATCCAACAACAGACCATTCTGGCGAAAGAAACTCGACGCCAACAAAGCGCGTGACGTGTTTGTCAATAGAGAATTGCGGAAGCTGGGCTGGCGCGTTGTACGCATCTGGGAACATGACCTCGTGAAGAACCCACAGGGTTGCATCCGGCGCATCCACAGAGCCTTGGCCCATTAAGCCGATCTCTTTTGCCATCTCACCCCTTGGTCCCAAGTGGAGACTCCGCAGCAACATTCCGCCGTTGCATCCCGCCATTCAATCCCTTTGTCGGGCCTGCGTTGGGATTGAATCGGAATCTATTTCCGCGTGGGGTAGATATTTCCGGGCATGAGCTTCTGTGAAATCCAATGCCACCCGCAAAGCAAGGTGCCGGGGCTCCCTTCACTATCTCCTGATCCCGGCACCGCTTTTGCGCCAATGGAAGCAGTCACAACCAAAGGGTGGGATATGTTGCGATATGCGTTTGCAGTTGTACTCGTCGGCGTCGTGTTTCTCCTGAGTCTGCAGCCTGTCTCTGCCCAGGCGAGCAAGAGGCTGGAGAAGAAACCGGTGGGCACTTCTTCACAGCAAAACAGCTGGGAGCAGGTGGATAAGATCAACAATGAGGCGGACGGGACCCGGGCGCGATACAACCAGTCACGACAGTCGGCAGGACTCAACAAGAGAGGATACACCGGGGGAAAGATTACGGCGTCGCACGTGTTCCCAAAGACGTCGAAGCCGAAAGAGACAGCAAAGAACCAGAAGCCGGTGCCGAAGAAGTAGGAGAAGCCTGAAACCCCGCGCGACTTTTTGATTTAGATCCCCCACCCTGAACGCCGGGCCATGTGACGGTATCCTGCACCTGCAGGATGCCGTTTGCATTGGTGGCCCCACCCGCGTGCACTCTTTCGTCCAGCTCTACAGGGCAACCGGGTTGGGTTCGTTGCATCTGAATACCGGCTGGCATATATTCCTTCCCACGCGATAAACAATCCCCATCCACAACCAGAGGTTTAAAATGAAGGCCACACAACTGTTCATCTGCATGGCAATGCTTTCCGTCTTCGCCGTGCCACTGCTCCACGCACAGGATTCCTCCGGGCAGGATTCGACGGGAGTCCCGGGTGACAACTTCAGTCTGCAGGGTGCCCTGGAGATGTTCAAGAAGGCAGCCTCGCCGGAGGAATTTGAAAAGCTCATCAACACACAGGACAACAACGTCAACAACCTTGACCTGAACGGCGACGGTGAGATCGATTACATCCGTGTCGTGGGGAAGATGGACAAGGACGCGCATGCCTTCGCGCTGCAGGTCCCGGTCTCTGAAAAGGAGAACCAGGACATTGCCGTCATCGAGCTGGAAAAGACGGGCGATGCCAGTGCCGTGGTGCAGATCGTCGGTGATGAAGACATTTTTGGCGAGCAGACCATTGTGGAGCCGAGCGAAGGAGGAGACGATGCCGGGGATGCCGATGATGAAGGTGGCAAAGGACGTCCTCATTACGCCGGATATGCGGGTTATGCCGTGCCGCCGGTCGTGGTGGTCAATGTTTGGGCGTGGCCCTGCGTTCGCTTCGCGTACGCACCGACGTATACCGTGTGGGTTTCTCCATGGAGATGGCGCGTGTACCCGGTGTGGTGGCGCCCATGGCGCCCACTTGCCTGGCGTGTGTTCCATCCGTTCAGGGTTCGTTATCATACCGGATTTGCAGTGGTGCGCACCCATCGCGTGGTGCATGCTCATAGAGTGTATACTCCGATAAGAGCTACTTCGGTAACCGTGAGAACCCGACACGGGGCCTCCGTCAAGCACTACAGGGTCACCAGGACCACCGTGATCAAGGGGAAGGCCGGTGGAACAAAGGTGAGAACGACCAGGACAACACGGGTACGAAAGGGGAGATAGGTTTTATTCTCCCGCGGAACGCTGGAACAATCCAACGGCATCCTGGTCTTGCGGGATGCCGTTTGTATTTGGTGGATCTGTATGCTCTCCCGATGTTGGGACTGAGTAGCCGGATGACGGCGAGATAACACCAGAATCCCGATAATCACCGCCGGGGGCGCGCCGACGAGAGCACCGGCAACGTGTCGTCGAGGCGCGTGCATTTTTCTCTTGACAATGGGAGTGTTGCATGTTATATTTAACCAAATGGTTAACTGATACCCGCAATGAAACAAAGGAGATGGTATGACAGAGAAAGAAATGTTCCTCAACACGTGGCAACGTGAGTTCGCGACAACGATGAAAATCCTCAGGCAACTCCCGTCTGACAAGGCGGACTTCAAGCCTGCGGCCCAGAAGACCAGAACAGCGAAAGACCTGGCTGGTGTATTCATTGCGGAAATGAATGTGGTGGATGGTGTTGCAAAAGGTCAAATCGATTTCGGGAATACAAGCGGGTTCACACCACCTGCAAGTTATGCAGATCTTCTGAGCACACTCGAAAGCAAGCAGAAGGAGATGGTGACCAAGGTGAAGACATTGTCCGAAACGGACTGGAACTCGTCGATGCCCTTCCCGGTCGGTCCGAAACAAATGGGCCAGGTTCGCAAGGGTGACATTCTCTGGTCCATGCTGATGGACAGCGTCCACCATCGTGGGCAATTCTCTGTGTACCTTAGACTGGTTGGGGCGAAAGTCCCATCCATTTATGGTCCCTCCGCCGATGAGCCGTGGATGTGATTGCCGGATACTTCTCGAGCCAATATTATGGATCATCCCGATGAGCACTCGTTCAAACGCTACTCTGAACGCAGTCTTTTCGGCGCTTGCCGACCCCACGCGGAGGGCAATCCTTGAGCACCTTGCGCGGGGGGAACAGACCGTTACTACACTGGCCGAACCGCACGAGATTTCACTCCCCGCCGTCTCCAAACACCTGAAGGTCCTGGAAGAAGCGGGGCTCATTGTGCGTGCAAAGGATGGACGAATCCACCGGATGAATCTGAACAGTAAGCCCATGAAGGATGCCGCAGCCTGGCTGGAGCGGTACCGCGCCTTCTGGGAAGGACGATTCGACGCACTGGAGAAGTTCCTCAACACACCGACAAAGTAACTGCAACCACTCACAAATCCCAGTAAGAAGGAGGTGTCATGGCAACAGCAACCGCAACGCCGGTGACGGAAACAACGCTCTTCCTGAAGCGGACGTTCAAGGCTTCGCGTGAACGGGTCTTCAGCGCGTGGACAACACCGGATATGCTGAAGCAATGGTTCGCGGCAGGCGCCGACTATGCCGGATCCGTGGCCGAGGTGGACCTGCGCGTCGGCGGGAAGTTCAGGATGGGCATGAAGCACCTCCCGAGTGGAAAGGAACACATCGCAACGGGCATGTATAGGGAAGTTCGGGTCCCGGAACGCCTTGTCTTCACCTGGAGATGGGAAGACCAGCCGGAGGGTGGTGATATGCAGATCACCATCGACCTCCGCGACCTGCACGGAGAGACGGAAATGCATTTCACCCATGAGTTTTTCCCGAACAAGAAGGAGCGGAACGACCACGAAGAGGGGTGGGCCGGGTGCTTTAAGAGCCTGGAAAGAGTTCTTCAGTTATAACCATTCGCTATCTATTCACAATTGCAAGGAGGTAAACCATGAAACCCGGTATGTGGATCTTGTTTGTTCTGCTTTCGGCAGGAACATTATTTGCCGTGACACCCCCCGCAAACAAAGGATCGGCAGGCATGGAAAAGATGAAGTCGTTGGAGGGA
>DASRUE010000232.1:0-3187 GCA_035687895.1 Bacteroidota bacterium
ATGACCACCCGCGCTCCCTCTCGAAGCACTCTCCCTCTCTCCGCAGTGGCCAGCATCGCTTGGATTTCATCAAGCGTCTGTTGGAGAGACGTGATCAATTCCTCTCGCCCAATAAACGAAATATCCTCTTCAGTAAAATCAATCCCGGCCTCGACCTGTGCCAACATGCCTAAGAGTCGCGTTCGCAGTCGATCAACCTGCTGCCCCAACTCTCCCCTGAGATGGCGTTGAGCGATCTTGAGCCCAACATCAGATTTCGCCTTGATCGTATCGAGAACCGCCTCCGCCTGAGACAAATCCAAACGCCCATTCAGGAATGCCCGCTTGGTAAACTCTCCCGGTTGAGCCAAGCGAGCACCTGCAGATATACACGCTTCACACACCCGGCCGAGGACTACACCACTCCCATGACAATGAATCTCCACCACATCCTCAGCCGTGAAAGACCGAGGCCCCTTCATAAACACGACAAGACCTTCGTCGAGAACTTCATCACTCGGTCGAGTTCGGTTCTGAACGGAATTAGTGTTTCCGGAAGAGATACCTGGCCCGAGAATATCGGCAAGATGGAGGGTTTGGGGGGGGGCTATCCTAAGCGACTGGTTCGAACGCAAACGAACAATCTTGTCTGCAACAGCAAGCGCACCCGGTCCGCTAATTCGAATGATGCCGATGCCACCCTCACCCGCTGGGGTTGCAACGGCACAAATCGTGTCCTCAGGGACTCCATTCATAGATACGATTGCACTCTCTAGAAATGCTCATCCACAACGCTCGGTACGCCGCAGGTCCAAGGAATCGGAGGCATATCACTTCTTCTCAGCCCCATCATCAGTAGCCGACGGTACCGAAGGGTTCCGAAGGATGAACCGTTCCGTGACGATTTGCTGCCCGATGGTCAGCGTATTGTTCGTCAACCAATACAGCACCAGACCGGCCGGAAAATTGATGAAAAGAAACGTCATGAATGCCGGCAACATCATCATGATTTTCGCCTGCGTCGGATCCATTGTCGTTGGGGTAATCTTCTGTTGAATCATCATCGTGACGCCCATGACGACCGGCAATACATAATAGGGATCCTGCACCGAGAGATCCGTAATCCACAGCCCCAATGGCGCCTGGCGCAAATCAATCGTCATATACAAAATGTTAAACAGCGCGACGAACACCGGCATCTGCAGCACCATCGGCAGGCAACCGCCGACCGGATTCGCCTTGTGATCTCGATACAGCTTGATCAACTCCTTGTTCAGACGGTCCCGATCGTCTTTGAACTTTTCCTGAATCGCCGAGACCTTCGGTTGAATAACCTGCATCTGCTTCATCGACTTGTAGCTCTTGTACTGCAGGGGGACAAAGAGCATCTTGATGGCGAGGGTCAGGACGATGATCGTCAGTCCATAGTTGTGAGTGTAGTCGTTGATAAATCGCAGCACGTAGAAGATCGGCTTGGCCACCGCTTTGACCGCGCCCCAGCTGCCAAATATAAACCATCCAAAATCGATCGTATCTTCAAGACCGATCTGCAGGCTTCGAAGGGTGTCATACTCCTTAGGGCCGGCATACAGCTGAAGCCCGAGCGTCGTTCCCGATGAGATGACAGGCATGCGAACACCGGTGGAGACCAGCTTGTCCCCCTCTTTCTTCACCAAGACAGACGAGCTTTGCTTGGGAATCAGCACGGACAGAAAGTATTTGTCTTGCAACGCCGCCCATTGCACGGTCCCTTTACGCTCCGACTCGAAATCCGGCGTTTCCTTCTCAACCTTGCCATCAACGAGTGAGGCCGGCCCGATCAGACCGATAAACCCATCCCCCCATTCAACAATGCCAAAGTTTGTCCCCAATACGACATTCACTGAACCGTCAAGACCACGTTCCTTCACGGCTATGTCCACCACATAACTATCTGCATGAAAGGTGAGCCGCTTTTCGAGGCGTACGCCTTTTTCTGCGTTCTCATAGTAGAACGTTACATGGCCGTCGGGGTGAGCCTGCTCCAGGGTCGTGAAATCCTTCTCGACTTTGTAGAGCCCTTCCCCCAATTCATTAGCGAGAACTGTATCGTCTGTGATGACCGCTAATGGCCCAGGAAATTTTCCGCCTTGTCTGACAAGCTGAACGGCAGGTTGCTCATCCAAACTACCGCGATAGTGCTTGAGTTCCCAGCTCGTCATCACCGCCCCACGGGTCGTGAACTTGGCGCGATAGAGATTCGTGTCCACCTCGACAGTTTCTGCTGCTATCGGCCCACCTTCCGGCCCACGAGGCCGCAGATCCTCCACCGCGCTCTTCACAGAAGAAGTCTCGCTGGCTGGAATGTTTGAAGGCTCGTTCGCTGGACCTAAGACAGAAGGTGTCGGTGATTGGCTTGATGAAGGAGCTGTGGATTCTGATGGTGCGGGCAGCTGAGGGAGCACCCCAAGTTCTTTGAGCACATACTCATAGCCAAAGATGATCGCAAGAGACAACACCAAGAACAGAATGACGCGCTTTTCCATGCGTAGGCTGTACTTTCTTTAGAATGTCATCGCCACTACTTGACCGGGTCTTCTCCCCCGGGATGGAAGGGATGACACTTCATGAGACGGATCACTGTTAGACCAAGTCCCTGAAGAGTGCCATATCGAGCAACCGCATCTAGGGCATACTGCGAACAAGTCGGCTCAAATCGGCATGCTCGGCCGAACAACGGAGAAATCATGACGCGGTAGCCTTGAATCATATACAGACAGAGACGCCGCATATCAACCTGACCTTGGGCGAAAAAGGTGAACACGCTGCAGTGACGTCGCCCACATCCGCTTCAATTCTTCGGATGGCTGCAGAAGCGCCTCCCGCTTTGGGAAAACCAGAAGAGCATGCCCCGGAACCAACTCCTGGTGCAGCTGTCTTACGAGTGTACGAAAGACTCGTTTTACCCGGTTGCGCCGGACTGCATTCCCAAATCGCTTGCCGACGACAATCCCAACCCGACTGGGGGCATCATCCATCTTGTACGCCAGAAGATTGAAGAGCGCCGTGGAGATCCGTCGCCCATGGCGCTTGACCGTTTCGATATCCCGGCTAGCTCGTAAGAAAATGCCCTTCTGTCCTTGCTGCTTTGACATCACCAAAAAGACCACTCCACCGCGGCGCGCTTTCCATCATGATCCTGGGAAGGAATGTTCGTGGCAGGTGAACG
>DASRUE010000233.1:0-4961 GCA_035687895.1 Bacteroidota bacterium
TTAAGATCAAGAAGGGACGCCTTCGTCAGGATCAACTCCTCATTGATCTTGGATACCGAAACGTTGATGTTGCGCTCATAGATGTCAGACATGGGCTCCCTCCAAAATCACAAGCTTCAAATCCCAAGAACCAAATAAACTCCAAATCTCAAAGTCCAAATGTTTGGAACTTGGCAATTGAAATTTGTTTGGCATTTGGAGCTTGCGATTTGGGATTTTCATATTGGAACTTTGTTTGAGACTTGATGCTTGAAGATTGTGATTTCATATATACTGTCCTCCATCCACCTTCATAACCTCTCCGGTAATATGTCGCGCCTTCTCCGATACGAGGAACGCAACGGCTTCGGCAATGTCCTCCGGCTGACCAAACCTGCCCAATACAATTTCCGAGACTGACTGTTGCTTCACTTCCTCGGAGAGTGTTTGCGTCATGTCGGTCTCGATCATTCCTGGAGCGATCGCGTTCACATTTACATTGTACTTGCCGAGTTCTTTCGCCACTGTCTTTGTAAGACCGATGATCCCGGCTTTCGATGCGGCATAGTTTGCCTGACCGAACTTCCCACGCATGCCATTGATCGACGCTATGCTGACGATCTTACCGTATCGTTGTTCGCGGAAGACCGGGCTCGCGGCACGAATGTAGTTAAAACAACCTTTCAGGTTTACGTCAAGAACAGTATCCCATTGTTCTTCATCCATCTTCCAGATCACTCCGTCGCGTGTAATGCCTGCATTGTTCACGAGGATGTGAAGCCCACCAAGTTCTCTAACCACGCGACGAACAACAGCTTCGGCGTCTCTGAACTTCGAGACATCAGATTCAACCGCGAGGCATCGCCGACCGAGAGACCGGACTTCTTTCACAACATCCTCATGTTCAGCAGCATTCACCCGAAATCCAAGGAACGTGAAGGCTACATCCGCTCCCTCACGTGCAAGAGCAAGGACGATTGCCCGGCCAATGCCAAGTGAGCCACCGGTAACGAGCGCGACATTCCCGGAAAGACCTGTCAACGCCATCGCTTCCTCACTTCGATCCTATTTCAATCGGTTTCGGGAGAACTTCTTCCATCGCCTCTCGATCCATCTCCCGACCGTCAGCAAGAAGTTGACGATATCGTACGAAATCGATCACGTCTTTCCCGGTCATCTTCCGGGTATTGAATGCCGTAAAGCCGAGGAACCCTTCCACCGCCATGTTTGCGGCAAGCCAGTGGCGGTTCGGAAGCTTCGTTTGATCCCAGAAGAACTTCTTCTTTGCCCTGATGCTATCGATGGACTTGATCAGGCAGCCGGGCATGAGGTTCGTCAGCCGCCAGATGATGTCATTGATTTCCTTGTCGAGAAGTGTGAAGTCGATGGTGGCCTTCTCCATCTCCTCACGAGCATGCTTTGCTTCTTCTCCCTGCACGAACTCGCCATACACAATCTCACCGTCACGAATATATGTCTCGGTGACGACGAGTGGATTCCGCTTGAAGCCCGTAGCTGTCTTGATGACCGGAACGACCTTGCAGACGAGACCGAGCCGCTTCATCTTGTAGCCGCTCCATACTTCGCACGAGATGCAGTTCCACATTGCGTCCTCAATATTGAGGAAGAGTGGAAGGAAATCCGTCGAGCCCCCATCGGGAGCCGAGCCATGTCTCGGTCCCGCCTGTCCGAACACCGCGGTATCAGCGGTAATGGTGATATCCGTCGCCATCCCGATCTCTTGTCCGCCTGCAACGCGCATCCCGTTCACGCGGCAAATCGTGGGCTTCTTGCAATTAAGGATTGCATCGACCATCGCGTTGAACAAATCCATGTACGCGCCATACTCGTTTGGCCTCTGCGCGTAGTACTCGGCATACTCCTTCGTGTTTCCTCCTGTGCAGAACGCTTTGTCGCCCGCGCCGGTTAGGACCACCGATACCACACGCCTATCCATGGACGCTTTGTGGAAACCGGCAATCACGCCCTTTACCATCTGAGTGGTGTAAGAGTTATACTGCTTCGGATTGTTGAGCGTAATCCACGCCGAGTAAAGGTTCTCCACCGCTACGCCTTTGTTGTTCAGCACGGGACGCAGTTGATACATCGTGCAGGGGGGCTCAGTTCCAAAGAACTGTCCTTCCCATAGCTCGTGGTTCTTCAGATCGTTATCTCGTGGAAGCCATTCGAGACTCATAGTTCACCTGCGATGTTCGGGTTTGACGAGTTCCGTTTCGATAAATGTCTCGACTTCTTCATCCGTCAAGATTTTGCTCGAGTGCTTGGCGTAGTCGAAAATGTGATTGGCGACCCCATTGTACTGTTCGTATCCGTGCTCTTTCAGCCAGAAGAGGACGTTCGATACGCCCGAGAGCGGTCCAATCTCAATCTTTTGCTTGCGACCAACCATGTGTGCAGGCACGCCGGAGTACACCATGTCCGCGAGACAGTTGTCTCCCGTATTGAGAGCTTTGATGACTGCTGCCGCATGGACTCCTGTCGCGGTCCGGAATGCATCCGGCCCAATCACTGGATAGTTGTGGGGGATGGAAACCTTGGTCGCTTCGGCGACGGTCTGGCAATACTCGTGCAGCTTACTCAGGTCGTTGTCGATGATGCCCCACATCTTGAGATTGACGAGCATGAGATCCATCGAGGTGTTGCCACAACGCTCACCGATGCCGAGTGCGCAGCCATGCACTCGATCGACACCTGCACGGATGGCAGCGAGCGCGGCAGCCAGGGCAAATCCACGATCGTTGTGTCCGTGCCAGTCGATTTTCACATCCTCGCCGGTATTCTCGATAACATCCTTGACAAAGCGGACGAGGTTGAGTGCCCCCGTTCGAGTGCAGTGTCCGACAGTATCAGCGATGACAACGCGCCGGGCACCACAATTGACTGCCGCGGTGTAGAGCTTCTCGATATCATCCGGTTGTGCTCGTGTCGTGTCTTCAGTGACGTACATGCTTGGAAGGTTGTGGGCAACAACATACTCAACAGCGTTCTCTGTCAGCTGCAGCACGGTATCAATTGTCCATCCTTCGACGTATTGCCGTATCGGACTGGAGCCTACGAACGTCGCGACCTCAATCGGGATACCGGCTTTCTGGGATATGTCGATAACCGGGTCGATGTCGGCAATGACAGTTCGGGCCGCGCAGTTCGGGATAATCTTCATATTGCAGCGGACAATTTCTTTGGCAAGCTCCAATGTATCGTTGTACGCCCTGGGGCCAGCACCGGGCAGTCCGATGTTGGCCGACTGAATCCCGAGATCTTCTATGAGATGGAGGATCTTGATTTTCTGGTCAATCGTCGGATCGGTGACCGACGGCGACTGGAGTCCGTCGCGTAGAGTTTCGTCATCAAACTGGATGTGGACGACACCCTTCAGGTCGGCAATGCCGCCTTTGTTCCAGTCGTAGATGAGGTCTTGTTGTGCTGTCATGGAAGAACCCTTTCACGTTCGTTTCGGGTGCAGGTCTGGAAGTCCGGTTGAAAGGCCTAACCGCAGAGGACGCTGAGGTCGCAGAGGAAAATCGTTTCTATTTTCTGTGTCTATTCCAATCATTTACTCTGTGCTCTTTGCGATCTCGGCGGTTAAAATCCTTCTTTGCTGGGTTTTCAACCGCGTTTCTAGAGATTCGTTTTCTACCATCTCACCTTTGGGGGTGGACTGGGATCAGTGCTATGCGGAGCGGGATGGCCTTTGGCCTTCCTCTCTGCGATACGGTTCCTGGCAAACTCCACCATCCCACCTGCGCTTATGATCTCCTGGATAATGTCCGGGAAGGGAGAGGTTGTGTACGTTTTCTTTCTTGTCAGATTGGTAATCGTGCCCGTCGCAAGATTGACTTCCATTTCGTCGCCGGTTGCCGCATCTTCGACTGCCGCCTCGGATTCAAGAATCGGAAAACCGATGTTAATGGAGTTACGATAGAAGATCCGCGCAAATGACCTTGCAATCACACACGAGACCCCTGCACCCTTGATGGCAATGGGTGCGTTCTCGCGGGAACTGCCGCAGCCGAAATTCCTGCCAGCCACAATGATGTCACCCTTCTTGACCTTTTTCACAAAGTCCGCATCGAGATCTTCAAGGCAGTGTGGAGCAAGCAGCTCTTCGGTGAATGCCGTGCAATAGCGGGCAGGGATGATGACGTCGGTGTCGATGTTGTCACCGTATTTGTGAACTCGTCCTCGGATCATGGCTTGCCTGTGCGTTGGTGATTCATCATTGAAATATTGCCACGAAGGCACCAAGACGCGAAGGTGCTTTTTGTATGGAACCCAAATATCTCTCTTGGTGTCTTCGCGACTTCGTGGCAACATCCATAGTTCACCCTTAGAACGGGTATCGTCTCTTGAACTGAACTGCTTTCCCCTGCACGACGCCCTCAAGGCCTATCAGAGCATCAGGATGTTCGAACACCTGTCGGAGATGATGCTCAAGCTCAAACGCAGCGAGTGTGTCATTGTCGATTCCCTTGAGAAAGCCATCAAAACCTTTGGAGATCAAATAGTTCGCCACCCACACGGCGTTGGGTGAGTTGTTCGCCAAACGGCGGCTTGCCCGATCCGCAATCATGCGCATCTCACTTGTATAAGTAGAGGGAAGAAATCCGCGTGCATGTGCGAAGATCGTTGGTAAGGCATCGGCCTGGCAGAAGAGATCACGGGCAATCTGAACCTCCTGCCGATCCTCAAACGAAAGCCGTTCATCCAACCTCTCGAAATCCAGCGTTTCGAGCTTCGCTTGCGGGATCATTTGTCCACCGTTTGCAATAATCGCCGATGCAATAACATCTGCAGCTTCATCTCTCCGGTGCATGGGAACAAGCACATCTGCGAAGCCAAGATGGTGGAGAACCTGCGGGGACGACGTGACGGTGCCACCGGCAAGTGTGTAGTACCGGGAAAGTGCGACCGCTAATTCAGGATCACCGGTCTTGCGATAGATGACTTGAGGGAAGGTCAGA
>DASRUE010000234.1:0-19260 GCA_035687895.1 Bacteroidota bacterium
ACACGAAGAAACGGGTCCTACAATCAAAAGAAATGAACTAGGGGCACACTGCCCTGCAATGCGCCGGGAATGGCCGTTCCTTGTTGGGCAGAAAGCGCCCGCGGTGTGCTACGCTATACGAGGTGGGGGTGTTAGGACATCTGAAGTGAATGAATCAAAGAATAAGTCCGGCGAGGTGATAAGGACGATTCCCGATGGGGGATACAAGGAAAACGTCAAACTCTGGGGGAAGTGATCTTTGATGGTGCTCTTGAACAGGTCTGCGGTCTTCTGCGCCGCTCCGTCTGCATTCATCTGTGTTTTGACATGGGCGTCGAGGTTCTCGAAAAGCAACTCCTCCTGAGTGTCGTTGACGCAATAGTAGTAGGTTGTGTCATTCTGTCTGCTGTACCGGACAACATCGAACAGATTTCCCATGTAACGGAACTCGTTATCCTTGATCCAATTTAATGCACTCTCCTCACCTTCGGCGATCGTGATGAGGGTGAGGTCCTTCTGGGGGACGGCCTCTTTGATTTGACGCTTGATTTCCTTCCGGACATGGTATTGCATTGTCTTGAACACCGCCAGATACCCAGCAATGTTGTATGCGTACAGAACGAGAAACACAATAGCTATTGTTCGCGTCACAGAGGATATCACGGTTTAGGAGCGATTGGTGGACAACAACTATTTGGTAAGATAACGGAGATTTGTTCATAGTCAAGGTTCAGTGTAGTGCTTGCGTTCGGCGAGTTGGGTTGGCAATACAATCGTCACTCTCTTTGACTTCCATGCCTCTATGGCTATTTTTGCACCAGAGCGACAGGCACAACCAACGACTCGAGATCGGCTGGAGATGGCTCGGTCGTGAATGGTAGCGAACCTATGCCAGCACTGAGGCAATGAACCTCATGTGAAGCATGCTTTTGAAACATTGGGTTGTGTGAGGGTTGAGTTCAAAACAGACATTCTCGATGAACGATCAAGGAAAGCGTTACTTCGAATTGGAGCAAAGGGAAGGGGGTCCTTCGGAAATATATGGCTACAATGGTGGGAAGGATGCGGGAAACGACGTATTATAATACGTCTTGACTCAGAATGGCCTATTGTCGAATCTGCACTAGAAACAAGGCTGGAGGAAGGACTTTGACCAGGAGATCGAGCTTTGCACAGGAATATGAGAGGCGGACCCCCGATTTTGAATTTAATCAAAATTTTGTATCTTCTTGCCGTGGCTCTGCCACTCTGCATAAACGATAGCTCGAATAGGCCTCTTGGCACCCGTAACATGGAACAAACCACCGTCGCTGAGGCGACCAAACAACATTATGGTCAATTTTGGTTAAGAAAGGGTAACCCATGGGTGCTCCAGTTGTTCATTGGGAGATCAATGCACGGGATGCTGGTCGGGTGCAGGAGTTCTACTCGAAGTTGTTTGACTGGAAGGTCAACGCGAATAACCCTATGCACTATGGACTGGTAAACACCGGCAGCAAACAAGGTGCTAACGGTGGGATTGGTCAGAGCGATCCTAGCGCCCCCGCACCAAGCCTGACGTTCTACGTTCAGGTAAGTGATCTGCAAAAGTATCTTGATCGAGCAGAGAGCCTTGGAGGCAAGACCATCATGCCGCCAACGGAGATCCCGGGAATGGTGACAATGGCGATGTTCACTGATCCTGAAGGCAATATTATCGGGATGGTGAAGGAGGAAGCTCCGCCCGCGAAGAAGAAAGCCAGCAAAAGGAAACCCAGGACGAGACAGGCATCCGGCAAAAGACGTGGCAGAGCGCGTTCGAGAAGGAAATAATTCATTGCAGGAATTTGGTAAGTTGCGTTACTTAACTACTCAGATACAACCACTCACATAGGAGAAGTGATATGCCAATCAACCAAATCAACTGGCTTGCGATTTTCGTTGCTGGACTTGCACCAATGGCGATAGGTATGCTTTGGTATTCACCATTACTGTTTGCAAAGAAGTGGATGTCTTTTGTAGGGAAGACGGAGGAGGAGATTCGCAAAGAAGGGTCAGCTAAAGCCTACGCGCTTTCACTTGTTACTTCAATGATCATGTCATTTATTCTTGAATACTTCATCATGTACACCGGTTCGTTCACTATGTCAAGCGGCATTAGGCTCGGATTCATCGTTTGGGTTGGTTTCATTGCCACGACAAGTTATGCCTCGGTTCTATTCGAGAGTCGGCCGAAAGGTCTCTACTTGATTAATGCGGGTTACAATCTCGTAAGCCTGCTGATTATGGGGGCGATTGAGGGAGGCATGACAAACGATCCCATGCTTGCGGGATAATCGGTACTTTCTCCTAAAAGCTCGATTGAGGCTTATTTCATGATATTGAGGGTTAACGCTGCAAAGAGGTAGCCGAACAAGTTGAATTGGCCGTCGGCACTTCAAAAAGCCTAGGCGAGGACTATTCTCAAAGAAAGGCTCCAGTCGTGAACTGCCAAGAGGTACAACAGCTTCTGGACGCATATCTTGATGGAGAGTCGAACGATCAGGAACGGCTCCTGGTGGAACTTCACACCGAAGGTTGTTCGACTTGCTCTGAGGAGCTTCATCTTCTGAAGGCCCTTCATCATCAAGCATCATTGTTGCCTCACAAAATTACACCTGAGCGTAGTCTTTGGCAGGTTGTCGTGGCGGGCATCGAACGGAACGCAGGGCCAACGAATATCTTTCGTCTGAGGGCATCAGCAACAAAGGCTCCGCGGCGTGCACCGAGGCGTGCGATAACGACTGCCCGTCCCTATTCCCGTCGGGCTCGTATATCACGCTGGCGCTTCGGCTCGCTTGCAATAACTGCTAGCGTCATCATCGCGGTCGGCAGTTTTTGGTTTTCCATTGGTTCTGGAGAAGCCTCGTGGGGAGTGGCTTGCGTGGACGGATTCCCTCACATTGGCAGTGAACCGTTCACCGGCCGTGCCAATCTCGATGTGGGTGAATGGTTGGAGACGGACGCATCGTCCAGGGCCCGTGTTGAGGTAGGTATGATCGGAGAGGTAGATGTAGAACCGAACACACGACTTCGGTTAGTCGGTGCGGCAATCACGGACCACCGGATCTCCCTGGAAAGGGGGACGATCCACGCCACGATTTGGGCCCCACCACGCCTCTTCTTTGTCGAAACCCCATCCGCACTTGTGATCGATCTCGGCTGTGCGTATACGTTGCGTGTTGATGAGGCGGGAATAAGTTTGCTGGAAGTGACGGCAGGATTTGTAGCGTTGAAATGGGAGGGAAGGCAATCGATCGTTCCTGCCGGTGCTGCATGCCGGACAACGCCGGAGGTCGGTCCGGGGACCCCGTTTGACTTGTCAGCGTCTGAGCATTTTCAGGAAGCACTTGCCCGATTTGACTGCGCACATAACGCTAGTGATGCTTTGATCGCCGTACTCAGCGAAGCCCGCCGGGAAGATGCTGTCACCCTCTGGCATTTGCTCACGCGGACCGACGAAAAGGATCGCAGTCAGGTGTATGATAGGTTGGCTCTTCTAGCTCCGCCCCCGCCGAATGTAGATAAGGCGGGCGTGCTTGGGGGAGATAGTGAGATGCTCAATCGATGGGCCAAGGAAATCGGGATTGGCCAAATGTGGTTGGATCTGTAGCCGGCAGCCTCTCTCTACTCCATTCCTCCGCAGTTCTTCCTCCCTCTGATCCCAACCCTTCTGCTGTACCACACATCTGAGCAGCGAAACGCGTACACAAATCCAGACGGATGGTAAGTTATGTTTTTGATTTTCCGATGCCGAGCACGGCTCCCATGAATGCTCCGTAGGCCGTACTGATAAATGGGTTTGAGGTGATGGGGCACGAACCGCTTGTGCATCCAATGAAGTAATAGTAGGCGAAACCAAGACCGGCGCCCACCCCGATAAGACCTATCCGCTTCATTCCGAGATTCATAGCAGTTCCCCGTTTCTCATAATCGCATTGCGCTCTTGAAGGCGTATTTCAATTGCTCTGTCATTGAAGACAAGGATTCCATTGCCGGGGTCATGGCTTTGCGAATTGACCCATCCTCGTCATCATGTTTTGTTACAATGTCCCGTACTATACCTGGCTGGAAGAGTATTGGGGAATCATACGGATTGGATGCTTGAGCGGCTGAGATCGGGTCAGGGTTTCCTTTACGGCGGATGACGGGGAAAATCATGCGCAACTGGTCAGCGGCGGCTGCGCTCCCGCAATGCCGATTTCCTTTCCTTTTGTGAATCGTCGATTGCTCTCATCACCTGTCGATGCAGTGAAGACGAGAGTTTTGGGACCGGTGCCATCCGATACAATGCAATGGTTTGCTTCATTGAGGCAAGGTACGCGGAGCAATCGGGGCATGAATCAATGTGTTTTCTGATCAACCTGCATCGACGCGAGTTCAGGTCCGCATCCAGGTTGTCGCAGATGTACAGGTAAACTTGTTTGCAATTCATCGGCGTCCGGTTCTTGAAATGGCAAGGTATGGCTCCAGTTGTTCCCGCAAGAAGGCCCGTGCCCGTCGCAACCGCGACTTAGTGGCCTCAACAGAAAGATTGAGAATCCGGCCTGTCTCCTCGGTGGAATTCCCCTCGATATCTCTCAGCACAAACACCGCGCGGTACTCGGGTGGCAGCCTCATCAAGGCTTTATCCAACAACTCCTGAAATTCCTTCTTCGCCAGTAGATCGGCAGGTGTCTCCTCCCATCGCGCTACGGGATGTTTCAGTTTTCCTTCTTCCGTCAATGGGGGGTCATCGTACGATACCAGCAAATCATCCAGCTTCCTCTTACGCCGCTTCATCAGACAGTTGTTTGTTACAATGCGGTACAGCCATGTGCTCAGTTTCGATCGCCCGTCGAAAGAATCAAGATTCCGATAGACGTTAATGAACGTGTCCTGCAAGGCTTCCCGCGCCTCCTCCTTATTTCGACACACCTTGAAGGAGAACCTGTACACCATGTCTTCATATCGATGCACGAGGGTGGAAAAAGCAGCCTTATCCCCTCGGGCCGCGGCCGTAAGCAATTGAGCGTCAGCTGTCGTTGCCGGTTTGAGTGTCTTCATTAATATGATGATGTGGAATGGAGAAAAGTGTCAGAAGTCTGGGCCGCTTGGCACCGGCTCAACCTAAGAAAAGTAGGAGTTGTGTGCAAGCACCGGCAGGCGGGAAGGCGAAGACGCCGAAAGGCACCAACCATCCGGTATCATGTTTGACGTTTATCCCATCAATCCGTATCTTCCTTTGGTTATTTCATTTAGGGCCACCGGAGATATGAAAGAGCGATCGAAAGAGCGTCTGGCAGCGTTGCTCATGGAGGAATTGCTGGAGCAACTCGCCGACAGGGAGAACATCAAGAGGATGTTCGCGGATATGACGTCCGCTCCGATGGAGGAACTTCTCGAGAGCTTGCTGGACGAGTTTGAGCACGTCGTTGAGAAGCATCGACTCCAGATTCTGGAGGAGAAGAGAACTGCAATGGACAAACGAGGGAGGAGGAAGTCAGAAAATACTCCCGAGACTCCGTTCGTTGAAGGCAAGATCAAACAGATCCCATCCTCAAATCACATCGAGACGAAGCCACCCACGAGCCTTCCAGAGAGAAACACTCCGTTCGTCGAACCCCTGGCGCCAAAATCTCTTGAACCTTCTTCTGCCGAACCAGAGAGGAGCGCAACAAAAAAGTCCGAGGCTATTCCTCAGGTAGTACCGGAAAGGCCCTTCATGCTTGGGGCCGAGAAGAAAGATCTCCGGTCGGCAAGGACTGGATCTCAAGCAAAGCCAACGGAGTTGAAACTGGATCCATCATCCATCGAGCTCCCTCCTCCAACGATCGATGTTCCCATAGTTCTTCAACCACCAGCTGCTCGTGGAACGGAAGCGGAGCTTCGGGCTAAACCCGAAAAGAAGGCATCCACTCCTCCTCAAATCGAGGAGGATCCGATGGCCGAACTGCGGAAGTTGGAAGAGGTTGCGAGGAAAGTGGAAGATGAATACACTGCCAAGCTGGCTGCCTCACGGCAGATAGAATCTTCTGGAGAGTCGGGGCAAGAACCGGCGGATTCAGCAACAGAAACCCGTGAGCAGGATGACCTCGAAGGCGTGTCGCCAGAGGTCGTCACGGATACCATCGGTGGACTGCGCCACAGGCACCTCCGAACGCCTTGCACATTCTCCGACGATGAGTATGCCTATCTCCACGGTGTAGCCTTACTATCCGATGGAGATGAGCCTTCTGCGGGTCCTTTCATGCTGGAAGAGAAGGGACTCGATCCAAAGAGCTTTGTCTTTGCCTCCGATTACGAGGGGATGCGCTTTTACCTGAGCAAGATCAATCCCAACGTTCTCAATATCAGTAAGACCATGGTCCTCCTGCTGGGGAAGCAGGAGTCGCTACACCTTCGGGGGATGCACGAGAACATCATCAATGACCTCCGCTGCCACGGCATTCTGCTTCCGTTTGAATTTGGTTCTGTGGTCCGGGGGCCCGACGACCTGTTCAGCAAAGTGGATAAGAGGCTCAATGAGATGAAGGAGGCGCTGGACGATCTACGGGCGACCACGTGGTGGACATTGAACCTGAATGTTCTGGACTCTCGGATCGCATCATTCGTTGGGACCGACGCCCCCGCGATGATAAAGTCAAGAGAACGCGATCGAGAGAGCTACACACCAACGATCCAACCAAAGAAGCACGACATCAAGATGCTTGAGAAGATTTTGCAGAAGGAGAAGAAAATTGCTGAAACGGTCCACGATGAGCTGAAAAAGGCAACTGACCGTTCCGACATTGAAAGTATCGTTGGTCTGGGGAGTGGTTCTTCTGAGGACTGGAAGCCTATTCTGAAGGCTTCATACGAGGTGAACCCATCGGATCTCCCACGCTTTTTCCGTACCATCACGGATTTGCAATACCATCACCTCCTGCTCGAATTGATGCTCTCACTGACCGGCAACCGCCACCAGTTTTCGCTCAAGGCATCCTAGCGATTACGCCGGCTCGGCAAGAATCCCCGCCGTTCGCCCCTCCACATCAATATCAATCTGAAGGCTGTTCGGACGACAACAGATCTGACAGTCCTCGATGTATTCCTGGTGTTCTCCTCCGCTCGCGTCCACCAAGATCTCGTTGACTTGCAAGCAGAAAGCACAAAAAAAAGTGGTTTCTATTTCCATACCGACAAGATACATGGAAGGGGGGAGCGAAACAACAGCTTCGATTGTTCATTACGCTCTGGGATGTAGCCGTTGGCTTGATTTTCACTCCTTCATTTTCAATATTGCATTTGCCATAACCCGGGCATCGTGACGCGGTGGACCGCCCCGTCCACTTCTAGATCACCACTCCAACCCCTGATAGAACACACAAACAAGGATCGGACTCATGACCACCAAGAAGCTCTCCGGTGAGGTATTCTATCCAGCAGACGATGTACTCCGCCATGCCCACGTGAAAAATTGGGACGAGATGGCTGCGGCCGCGGGGAAGGACCCGGAAGGATTCTGGGCAAAAGAGGCAAACGAGCTTCACTGGTTCCAACACTGGGAGAAGACTCTTGATGATTCAAAGAAGCCCTTTTTTCAATGGTTCGTTGGTGGGAAAACCAATATCGTGTACAATTGTCTCGACCGCCACACTACAACGGCACGCCGAAACAAGCTGGCGCTGTTGTGGGAAGGCGAGAAAGGTGAGTTTCGGTCATTCTCCTATTTTGCCCTTCGTCGTGAGACGTGCAAGTTTGCCAATGTTCTTAGGAGTCTGGGTGTTCAGAAAGGCGACAGGGTTACCCTCTATATGGGTCGGATACCTGAATTGATGATCGGTATGCTTGCGTGCGCGCGGATCGGGGCGATCCACTCGGTCGTGTATGGCGGGTTTACCGTGGAGGCTCTGGCGGAACGGATCGAGGACAGCCAGTCCAGAGTTCTTATCGTCAGCGACGGCGCGTATCAACGAGGCAAAATCGTTCCTCTGAAAGCCATTGCAGACGAAGCCCTCCAGCGCGCAGCAACGGTGGAGAGTGTGCTGGTGGTGAAACGGACCGGCGAACAGGTTAACATGGAATCCGGGCGCGATATGTGGTATCACGAGCTTATGGCACTTCCTATCGCCGGCAATAGCTGTCACATCGAGGTGATGGACGCGGAGGATCCACTCTTCATGCTGTACACGTCGGGCACGACCGGCAAGCCGAAAGCAATCCTCCACACACATGGTGGCTACATGGTGGGAACGTACTCAACGCTCAAGTATGTGTTTGATATCCATGAAGAAGACCGTTACTGGTGTGCGGCAGACCCGGGTTGGATTACGGGACATAGTTACATCGTGTACGGTCCGCTCTTGAACGGGGCGACATCTTTTATGTATGAAGGAGCTCCAACGTACCCCTACCCCAATCGCTGGTGGCAGATGATTGAAAAGTACGGGATCAACATTTTGTATACCGCTCCTACCGCGATCCGCGGGCTGATGCGCTTCGGCGAAGCATGGCCCAACCGACATGATCTTTCGTCACTCCGTTTGCTCGGGTCAGTGGGCGAGCCGATCAATCCTGAAGCATGGAAATGGTATCATAGCATTATTGGAAAGGGGAAATGCCCTATCATGGACACATGGTGGCAGACAGAGACGGGAATGTTCATGATCACACCCCTGCCCTGTCTCCCTCTAAAACCGGGCTCAGGTACAAAGCCCTTTCCCGGCATTCAGATGGACGTATACGATGAAGAGGGCAAATCTGCCGGACCCAATGAGGAGGGCTTCCTGGTGATAAAGACTCCGTGGCCGGCGATGTTACGAACCATTTACAAGGATCCGGAACGTTACGTCCAGCAATACTGGACGAAGTATCCCGGAGTATACCTGACTGGTGATTCAGCCCGCCGTGACGAGGATGGGTACTTCTGGGTCATCGGTCGCGTGGATGATGTTATCAAGGTGTCCGGATATCGGCTGGGAAGCGCTGAGATTGAGAGTGCATTGGTTAGTCACCATGCTGTTGCCGAGGCGGCAGCCATCGGACTTCCTCACGATGTGAAAGGAAATGCGATCCATGCGTATGTAATCCTCAAAGCCGGAGTACAAAAGCACGACAAGCTGGTAGAGGAGCTTCGTGCCCATGTCGCCCACGAACTCGGCCCCATTGCCAAACCTGAACAGATCGACATTGTCGAATCTCTCCCGAAGACGCGGAGCGGGAAGATCATGCGGAGGGTTCTGAAGGCTCGCGCACTTGGCCAGGATCCCAAAGACCTTACAACGTTGGAAGAGTAGTCCAAGCTCGAGACTCTGTCCTCACGGTCCAGCAGGAACTCGTCATCTCTCTGTTTGTTCTCCTTGAGCCGGGATTACAACAGTGTCTTCTGCACATTTAAGATTTGGTCTTCCTGAAACTGCAAAAACTCTCTCTTTAAGCGATAAGCCGCTGCACAATCTCGCCCGTTTTCTCTAACCTCTCTCCTTCACAAACACGGCATGTTTGTTGACATTCTCTACAAAGGGTAAGGGGCGGCTCTGTACGATTTCAATTTGTGGCCGGTTTTGCTATATTTGAGTTAGTCTGACGTTTGTTTCCTCATACTGAATGGTAATGGATCTTGTAGCAGCCGTTGAATTCCTTGTCGTTTTCATCCCTGTCCTTTACGCCGGCCTTGTGATCTTGTATGGACTCTCCTTCTTCCGTTCCATTCCACTCGCCGATCGATGGAAATCACCCCTTCTTCATGTTTCGGTTCTGTTTCACATCGGCTACATCCTCCTCAGAACTGCAGCCTTTGATCATCCGCCCGTCACGACCGTCTTCGAAATCATGACCCTGCTCGCCGCGTCGATTTCCGTCGGCTACACTTACATCGAGCTGAGAACCAAGGCAAGCAACACCGGTTTTTTTATCCTCCTCCTCGCATTAGTGTTTCAAACGGTCTCGTCTCTCTTCATTAAAGACCTGACTGAGATCGCTCCTATTCTCAGAAGCCGGCTTCTCGGATTCCACGTCTCCACGGCGCTCTTGGGCTATACTGCGATTTCCCTTTCAGCAGTATACGGTTTTCTCTACTTGATGCTGTATCACGAAATCAAATCCTCTCGGTTCGGATTGATATACACCCGGCTTCCCAATCTGGAAATGCTTGAAAAGATGAGCCACAAAGCCGAGTTGTTTGGGTTCTGGATGTTGACGATTGCGATTGCGGTAGGCTTGATCTGGCTCCCCCGCGCATTTGAGAACTTCTCCTACTGGGATCCCAAGTTGATCGGTACGCTTTTCATCTGGGTTTTGTACGCGGTCGGCCTCACGGCAAAGAGAAAACTAGGTTGGCAGGGTCGGAAGACAATGATCATTTCTCTTGTCGGATTTGGGTTTGTGTTTCTTTCGATGACTGTGATTAACATGTATCTGAGCGGGTTTCACACCTTCTACTAGGCCGAAGTGTTGGGCATGAACATTCACTCCATAGGAATCAGTCACCATACGGCAGCGCTGGATGTCCGCGAGAAAATGTGGCTCTCGGTGGACGAGACGCGTGAGGCACTCCGACAATTGAAGCAGCGGTATTTCACGGAGTGCATGCTGGTCTCCACCTGCAACCGGACAGAGTTGTACGGCCTGACGCTTGATGTGCAGATCGACGATGAGGAAGTAAAGAGGTTCCTGATTGAATTGAAGAACGCGGGCGGTGTCGTCCAACCGGAACACTTCACCGCGAGCTTTGCAGGCGGTGCTGTTAACCATCTGTTTAAGGTTGCATCCGGGATCGATTCGATGGTCATCGGTGACATCCAGATCCTGAACCAGGTCAAAGAAGCCTTCCAACTCTCGAGGGAAATGGAGGTCATGGGACCGGTCATGAATCGGTTGATGCAGACGACACTCCATGTGGGAAAGAGAACAAGAACGGAGACAACGATCTGTGAGGGAGCGGTATCGGTCAGCTATGCTGCAGTTGAGCTTGCGAACAAGATCTTTGAAGATCTCTCCAGGAAATCGGCTCTTCTGATCGGCGCTGGAGAGACCGGCGAGTTGACAATGAAGCACCTGGTCAGCAAAGGGATCGGGCGTGTGCGCGTTGCCAACCGCACCCGGGGAAAGGCAGAGGCGCTTGTGGCCAATCTTGGCGTGGATGGATCGGTCGTCGAGTACGAACACATGGTGGACGCGCTCCGAACGGTCGACATTGTCATTACATCGGTTAACAGTCCTTCCTACATCGTCCAGCCCGATGATGTCCACAAGGTGATGAAACAGCGCTCGAACAATCCGCTTTTCATCATCGACATCGGTGTGCCAAGGAATGTCAATCCGGCTGTCAAGAAAATCGACAACGTCTTTCTGTATGATATGGATTCTCTCAGCGCAATCGTCGACAAGAACCTCGACAGACGAAAGGCGGAGATCCCCAAGGTAACCCGGATCATCCGTGAAGAAATGGTGGAGTTCTTCCACTGGCACAATTCGCTCCAGGTTGGCCCGACGATCCACGATCTACGCGATGCCCTGGAAACTATCCGCCAGCAGGAGGTGGAGAAGAATATCAACCGGTTTAATCCGGAAGACCGCGAACTGGTGGAGTTGGTGACGAAAAGGATCGTAAACAAAATCCTCCACCAGCCGGTGACCAATCTGAAGCATGGCGCAGAGAACGGAAGCCGTGGAAGTGAAACGATCTTCCGCATCAAGGCGCTCCGGGAGTTGTTCGGCATCAGTGAGCCCAAGAAGCGAGAGCATGAAAACTGAAGCATTGAAAATTGGAAGCAGAGGAAGTGACCTTGCACTCTGGCAGGCACACTGGGTACAAAGGACATTGATGGAACACTTCAAGAACCTTGAGGTCACCGTCACTATCATCAAGACGACGGGAGACAAGATTCTTGATTCACCACTCTCCAAGATCGGCGACAAGGGGTTATTTACAAGAGAGATCGAACACGCATTGCTGGAAGGAGAGGTTGACCTTGCGGTGCACAGCCTGAAAGATCTTCCTACGATGTTGCCTGAAGGACTCACTATAGGTGCCATCTGCAAGCGGGAGGACGTGCGCGATGTCTTCGTACCTCATCCTGCCAATCCGTTGAAGACTCTGCTGAACCAAAGTCAAGGGGCGAAGATTGCAACGGGGAGTCTGCGACGAAAGTGTCAGCTACTGGCCCGTCGCCCGGATTTTGAAATCATCGACATACGCGGCAACCTTCACACACGAATGAAAAAGCTGGAAGACTCGAACTGGGCAGGCATGATTCTGGCGAGGGCTGGAGTTGTCCGGCTTGGTTGGGAGGAAAAGATTGGCGAAACCATTCCCGCAGACACGATCCTTCCAGCGGTAGGGCAAGGGGCACTAGGCATTGAAGTCCGGTCTGACGACAAACGAGTCCAGAATTTTGTGGGAGGCTTGCACCATCTTCCCACTGCCCAAGCAGCCGCGGCTGAGCGATCGCTGCTTAGGAGACTGGAGGGGGGATGCCAGGTGCCTATTGGAACGCACGGCAGAGTGGAAACCGACAAGACAGGGATGAGAACCCTGTACCTCGATGCCATGGTAGGCTCGTTGGATGGCAAGTTGATAGTCCGGGGAAAAGTGCACGGCAAGCCGGGCGACGCAGAGACATTGGGGACTCGTCTCGCGGAGACGTTGATTGCCGGTGGCGCAAGAGATATTCTGCAAGAAATCCGGCGTGTTGCCTCACGCGAGGCCGGTCAGCAGGTTGAAGCATGAGCCTGACACCCGTCCGCTCCATGACGACGAGCCTTCGGAATAAGACAATCCTCGTCACCCGTCAAGAGGAACAATCTCGGGAATTTGTTACTGCAATCGAGCAACGCGGCGGTCGCGCACTTCTCTTTCCGATGATCCGCATTGTGGACCCCGATTCATGGGTTGCATGCGACGCAGCCATCGAGCGGCTTGATTCGTACAAGGGCCTGATTTTTACCAGTGTCAATGCAGTTCAATACTTTCTCTCGCGGTATGTTGCCAAAGGAATGACGGTTGGTTCCTTGCGTGGGAAGGATTTTGTTGCTGTGGGGAGTCAGACAAAGCGGGCGCTGGAAGAAATGGGGATCAGCGTGCAGTTTGTTCCGGAGAACTACACCTCCACATCACTGATGGAATTTTTCAATCAGGAGCAAGTAACAGGAAAGAGGTTCCTTTTCCCGCGGGGAAGTCTGTCCAAGGATGACATCGTCACACACATTACGCAAAGTGGTGGTGTAGCAGAGCCGGTTACGGTGTATAGGACAATTGCTCCGGATCGAACGAGCACCGGGACGCTTCGTCGTCACCTCACCAATCGTAAGATCGATGTGGTAACCTTCGCGAGCCCTTCCGCTGCCGCCAATTTCGCGTCGGCATTTGGAGCAGAGATCATATCACGTTTGAAAACCCTGACAGCAGTTGCCGCTATCGGCCCGTCGACGGCGAAAGCGCTATCCGACCTTGGGATGGCACCGGATATCGTTGCAGCTGAGTCTACCGTCCATGGTCTTGTGGATGCAATCTGTGCATACTTCGACTAACCTATGAGAAACGATCTCTTTCTGAGAGCTTGCAAGCGACAACGGGTGGAGCGGACTCCGGTCTGGATAATGCGCCAGGCGGGGCGCTACCTCCCCGAGTATCGGGCGGTTCGGGCGAAAACAGATTTTCTCACTCTCTGCAAGACACCTGAGCTTGCCGCTGAGGTCACGATCCAGCCGGTTGAGATTATCGGCGTCGATGCCGCAATCATTTTCTCCGACATCCTGGTCGTGCCGGAAGCGATGGGGATGAGCCTCGAATTGGCGGAATCTCGTGGCCCGCATTTTCCTCGGCCGATTCGGTCGAAAGAAGACATTGATGCACTGAAGATTGTTGATCCAGAAAAGGGGCTTGGCTACGTCATGCGGGCTCTAGAGACAACGAAACGGGCGCTCGGTGGTCGCGTCCCGTTGATTGGTTTTTCCGGGTCCCCCTGGACACTGGCCACGTACATGGTGGAAGGAGGGGGGAGCAAGGACTTCCGCTACACTAAACAGCTGATGTTGGATCAACCGGAGGTGTTCTCTTTGCTCCTCGAGAAGCTTGCTACGGTTGTCCGCATGTACCTGGAGGCACAGCTTGCCGCGGGGGCCGACGCGGTGCAAATCTTTGATACGTGGGGTGGCATTCTTGCTCCGGATTACTATAGGAAGTTCTCACTCGAGTACATCTTCAAGATCGTCTCCACGCTTCACAGAAACGGGCAACCGGTGATTGTGTTTTCAAAAGGCGCGAACCGCTCGCTCAGGGAAATCGCGGATATCGGCGCCGATGTTGTTGGGATCGATTGGACGGTGGACATGGCCGATGCGAAGCGCGAAATCGGCGAGAAAGTGGCATTGCAGGGAAACCTGGATCCTTCATCGCTCTACGCCTCACCAGAGCGAATCAGACGCGAAGTTCGGTCAATTCTCAAAAAGTTCGGGCACGGATCCGGTCATGTCTTCAACCTTGGGCACGGCATCTTTCCCGACGTTCCGGTGGATCATGCCCGGGCGTTCGTCCGGGCGGTGCAAGAAGAGAGTGTTACGTTTCATTCCTGAAATGTCGTGGAGTCACACACGGTCTCACATAGCATACCAACTCTGAGTACGCTTGGCGAACGCGCACGGAGGTGCTTTGAGCAACTCCAATCGGAGATCTGTCTGGCCCTGGAGGAGCTTGATGGAGTCGGGAAGTTCACCGAAGACACGTGGCAGCGATCAGAAGGTGGTGGCGGCGTAACCAAAGTCATGGAGGAAGGTGCGGTCTTTGAGAAGGCTGGCGTAGCGGTGTCGACCGTGTTTGGCATGATGCCGGAGGCACTTGCGCGAAAAATGAATATTGTTCCGGCCAGGTTCTTTGCGACCGGTGTCTCCGTCGTCCTTCATCCGAAGAGTCCGATGGTTCCAACAGTGCATGCCAACTTCAGATACTTTGAGAAAGAGGACGGTGATGCCTGGTTCGGAGGAGGGATGGACCTCACACCCTATTATCCTTATGATGAAGATATCCTTCATTTTCATAGAACTCTCAAGGCAGCATGCGACAGGCACCACCCTGAGTACTATCCCCGCTTCAAGCAGTGGTGCGATGACTACTTCTTCCTCAAGCACAGGGGCGAAACCAGGGGGGTCGGAGGAATTTTCTTCGACTATTTGCGGGGAAGGCTGGGCGAGGATTTCGCTTTTGTTCAATCCGTCGGCGGGGCCTTCCTCCCTGCGTATCTTCCGATTGTGCAAAAGCGGAAAACCGAACCATACGGGTCTGACGAACGCGGCTGGCAGTTGCTACGCCGCGGTCGCTATGTGGAGTTCAATCTCATCTATGATCGTGGAACGGTCTTCGGACTTGAAACGCAGGGGCGCACAGAGTCGATTCTGATGTCTCTTCCACCTCTCGTTCAGTGGAAATACAATAGCGCGCCGCCCAAGGGAACACGTGAAGCTCGGCTCATCGAGTTGCTCACGAGTCCTCGCGAGTGGATCCAGTAACGATACAGCCATGCCTCGAAAGATCACAGGAAAAAAAAGCGACCATCGGCGAACCGGGAAGCATCGGGACCAAGAGGTTCTTTCCAAGAAGGACCAGCTCCTTGCGTTGTACAGAGTGATTGCTGTTGTCACCCGAGCACGCAATCTTGAGCGGGCCTATGATCAAATCGTGAAAACGGTGAGCACGACAACCGGCTTTGAGATCGTCGCGATTGAGCTCTACCTGCGTGAAGAGAGAATGATGGAGTTTGTGGGATACTGTGGCATTCCAGCAGGGTTGATCCCGCGGAAGCGTCGGGTTCCTCTGCAGGAAACTCTCGGGGGTGTGGTGGTGACAACGGGAAAACCTGTTGTGCAATCCGCCCTCCCGCGACGGAAGGAGTTGAACACCACATTGCTCCACCAAGTGAAGGTGAAGACCTTCGTTTCGGTTCCACTCAAGGTTGGTGGAACAACGTTTGGAGCTTTGAGCGTTGCATCACGGCGTGGCCGGGTGATCGGGCGGGACTTTGTTCGTTTCATAACCACGTTGGCGGAGGAAATTGCCCGGTTGATAGACCGCCGCCTGGTGGAGGAACGCGTACGGTTGTCGGAGGGGAGGTATCGGCAGTTCTTTGATGGCGCAACGGACACCATTATCATCCTCGACCCCATCACTCAGCGAATTATGGACGTCAATCCCCAGGCCACAAACATGTTGGGGTTCTCCCGCAAAGAACTGATTGGTAGATCAATTCTTGACCTTCATCCTCCCGACGAACGGGATACACTCCATAAGACGTACAAGCGCTTGCGGAGCAAGAGGCAAACCGGTAGCTCCCGCAGCCTCACGTTCGTGCACAAAAAGGGAAGGCGGATTTCTGCTGAGGTGAAAGCCAATATCATCTCCATTGATGACCGGAAGCTGGTTATTGCCACAGCGCGTGATATTACGGAGCAGAAGAAGGCAGAGGTAAAGCTGGCGGCGTCCGAAGAACTTCTCAGGCTCATCGTGGAAGGGACGCAGGATATGTTTTTCTATGTCCATGATGTTAAAGGGATATTCACCTACGTGTCGCCGTCAGTAGAAAAAATCACGGGACATCCGGTTGACGCGTGGAAGACGCACTACACACGGTTCACGACGTCGAATCCAATCAATGAACAGGTCAAGGCTTACACCGAAGCAACCTTGAAGAAGGGAACTGTCTCTCCTGCATATCTTTGCGAGATTTACCATGCCGATGGCCGCGCGATACTCCTTGAGATAAATGAACGACCAATCCTTCGAGATGGCAAGGTGATCGGCATCCAGGGTGTTGCAACGGACATCACGGAACGGAAGATGTGGGAGCGGAACCTGATGGAATCCGAGGAGAAGTACCGGACTCTTTTTGATTCCGTCCGGGATGGGATATTCCAGAGCGATGGCGACGGAAAGTTGGTCCGAGTCAACAAAGCAGGAGCAACGATTCTCGGCTACCGATCACCAGAGGAAGTGCTCGCCTCGGGCGTGCGTTGGCCCGATCTCTACGTTCGTCCCGAAGATCGTCTCCGCCTGCTGGAGGAACTTAGCAAGAACGGGTTTGTGGAGGACTTTGAATTTCTTGCCCGGCGGAAAGACAACACGACTTTTTGCATCGAAGGATCGGGCAGTATGCTGGCGAATGCCGATGGCACCATCATTCGATACGACGGGACATTCCGTGACGTGACCGACAGGAAGCGACTCGAGGATGCGATTATTGAATCGCACGATTTTCTCAACCGTATTCTTGCGCAAATTCCTCTTGCGGTCGAAGTCTTTGACCCGGAAGGAAATCTTGTTGACGTGAATGAAGCGATGATGCGTTTCATCGGTATCGAGAACAAAGAAGAGATCATTGGCAAGTTGAATGTCCGCCAATCGGGGTTTCTCCACGGATGGGACCTCCGGAGCTTCGTGGAGGCCGCCTTCAAAGGAGAAACTGTGGATATCCCGGCATTCTCTCTTGACCCGATGGTGACGGATCCAAACCAACCTCATGCCGGCACGGATCGTACGATCCACGCTCGTTTGTTTCCCGTATTTGACCGGAACGCCAATATCGTCAACGTCGTTGTGATGATTGAAGATGTCACAGACAAGCGGAAACTTGAAGAGCAGCTCTTCCAGTCCCAAAAAATGGAGAGCATTGGATTGCTGGCAGGAGGAATCGCCCACGACTTCAACAACATTCTGGGCGGCATTCTTGGTTATGCATCGTATCTCAAGACCGGAATGAACAAAGATGAGAAGATTTATTCGCATCTGGAGACAATCGAGAGGTCGGCCCTCCGTGCAGCAGAGTTAACGTCCCAACTTCTCGCGTTTGCGCGTGGTGGAAAGTATGATGTACGGCCCATTGATCTGAATTTGGTGGTGGAGGAGACCCTGCGCCTGTTGCGCGGCTCGCTCGAGAAAAGCATTGTGGTCGAAGAGCTATTAACGAAGCCATTGCCTGCAATCGAGGCAGACGCAGGTCAGATGCAACAGGTGTTGATGAACCTGTGTGTCAATGCGAGAGATGCCATGCCGGGAGGTGGCAAGTTGGTGATTTGCACCTCCGTTCAGGACGAGCCGGATGATTTTCTACGCGCCCAATCAAACCTCAAGACGTCGAGATTTGTTCGCGCAACGGTCACGGACAGTGGCATCGGAATCGATAAGGCAATTATGGCGAGGATTTTTGAGCCGTTCTTCACTACGAAGGAAAAGGGAAAAGGGACGGGGTTAGGGCTTGCCACGGTCTATGGTATCATCAGGAATCATGGCGGTTATGTCGATGTGCAGAGTGAGATTGGCTCGGGAACCTCGTTTACGGTCTATCTCCCTGCCGTTGTTGAGAAGGCCATCAGCATTGACCACCGTCCGCAAACGGCCCGTGGGGGGAATGAGACAGTTCTTGTGGTGGACGATGAGGATATGATTAGAATGCTGGCCAAGGACCTTCTTGGCTCGAAAGGCTACACAGTGTTGGAAGCAAGCAACGGCCAAGAGGCGCTTGACATCTATGCTGCGAACAGGGCATCAATTGACCTCATCATTCTCGATATGGCGATGCCCGGCTTGGATGGTCGGGAAGTGTTTATCCGATTGAAAGATCAGAACCCGGATGTGCAGACCATCCTCTCCACAGGCTATGCGGAAGATGAGCGTGCACGTGAGATGATGGCGCAAGGAGTTAAGGCGTTTGTCCAGAAGCCGTATCGTGCGGAGGAGTTTGCTGCCGCCGTGCGACGTGTGCTGGATGAAGCGAAGCGATAACACGAGGGGAATACGATTGAACCATGGACAATGACCCAGTCGGAATCGTATTGCTCCAATTGGGAGGACCGGATTCTCTGGAGAGTGTCGAGCCGTTTCTCTACAATCTCTTCTGCGATCCGGATATCATCGATCTACCGATGGCGTTCCTCTTTCGAAAACCGCTGGCTCGCTTCATCTCGCGCAAACGTGCCCCGAAAGTGCAGGAGTTCTACAAACGCATTGGGCGCAGATCACCCATTCTCAAGTTGACTATGCGCCAGGCGAAAGCGCTTGAACAGGCGCTCCAAGGAAGACTCAACGCCAAGGTTGCGATTGCGATGCGCTATTGGAAGCCATTCACGGAAGAGGCAGTCGCCGAGTTGCGCCATCGCGGGATCCGGAAAGTAGTCCTTCTCCCATTGTATCCCCATTATTCCAGGACCACCACAGGATCGAGCGTGAACGAATGGAACAGGGTGCTCTCTGGAAATGGATTCGATGTGAAGCTGGTCGAGGAATACTGTGAGCATCCCTTGTACATCCAGGCATTG
>DASRUE010000235.1:0-3037 GCA_035687895.1 Bacteroidota bacterium
CGCTCAATGCCCGGTATCTCTTCGGCGCACCGCTGAAGAACGAACCCGTCACCTGGCGCACGTCGGTAACTGCAACGAGCTGGCGGCCGGAGGGATTCGATGGGTACTTCTTCGGGCCGATGCACTGGCTGACTCGCTACATGGGGAGATCTTCGTATCGACTTCTTTCCAGCAAGCAAGAGCGACTTGATGACCAGGGAGGAATCAGGGTATCGTCCGAGATCAAGGTTGGCGAAGTGAGTGGGACAATGTCGCTTCTGTTTGAAGGAGACGTTACCTCCCCAACCCGTCAGCAGATTTCGGGCCGTACGTCTGTGATAATCCATGGAGGTGAATTCTACATCGGCATCGCACCATCCAACACATTCATCAAAAGTGATTCCGCCCTGACGTACAAACTCATTACAGTCAATCCTGAAGGGAGCGTTGTAACAGACATCCCACTCCGGGTGAAGATCTATCAGCGTATCTGGCGATCTGTTCGGAAGGCCGAGTCGGGGGGACGGTATGCATGGCAATCGGAGATCGAGAACATACCGGTGGATTCGGCCGAAGTGCGGTCCGGGAAGAACCCTGTTCTCCGTTCATTCAAGACAGGACAGGCCGGTTTCTACTTCATCGAGGTTGAAGCGAAGGACAAGCGGGGCAACGAACTCCTTTCGAACTCCTACTTTTACCTGAGCGGATCCGGTTACGTGGCCTGGGAGCGAACAAACGATGACAAGATCGAGCTTGTTGCAGATAAGGCAATGTACAAGCCAGGAGATCGTGCCAGCATTCTTGTTAAATCTCCTTACGAAGAGGCGATCGCACTCATTTGCGTTGAACGTGAGGGGATCATCGCCCACTATACCACAAGACTTGTCGGCAGCGCCCCACAAATCGATCTCCCGATTGCCAAAGAGCATCTTCCGAATGTGTTTGTTTCGGTCGTGTTGCTGCAGGGTCGTCGTAGTGAACCTGGAAATAGCAAGGAGGGCGATGTCGGTCGTCCGTCGTTCAAGGTCGGTTACATCAAGCTCTCTGTCAGTCCGTTGGAGAAGCTGCTGAAACTTCAAGTCCAAACGGACAAGAAGGACTACCGGCCTGCAGATTCCGTCGAAGTGGTCGTCCGGGTACAGGATTCCACGGGCCGCGGGCGTCCTGCGGAGGTCACGATCAGTGTTGCCGATCTTGGCGTATTGAATCTTACCGGCTACCGTCTGCCAAATCCGTTTCATGGATTCTATAGTGAACGGCCACTTGCAGTGAAGACCACCGAAACGCGCATGCATCTTGTTGAACAACGGGAGTACGGAGAAAAGGGTGAGGATGAGGGAGGAGGAGGTGCAGAAGCCAAAGCGCTTGCATCGGTTGACGCGGAGGGTGTGCGGAAGGATTTCCGGGCGACAGCGTACTGGCATCCCGGTCTGCTCACTGACAAGCAGGGAGAGGTGCGGGTGAAGTTCAAGCTCCCCGATAACCTGACGTCGTTTGCGCTCATGGCGGTTGCGCACACGGTAGAGTCAGAGTTCGGATACGGCGAGAATACGCTGACCGTGAGCAAGCCACTCCTGCTGCAGCCTTCGCTCCCACGCTTTGCCCGTGTGGGGGACTCCTTCGAAGGTGGCGTGGTGATGGTGAACTACTCGGAGAAGGAGAAGAACGTCCGCCTCGAAATGACAGCAACCGGATTGAAAGGCAGCACAAAGGACACGTCGCACCATGTTGTAAAGCCGGGGCAGGCGCTTGAAGTGCGCGGAAAATATGTTGCAGAGAAAGTCGGCAAGGCGACCTTCACATTCCGTGCTCGGACTGATGACGACTACGATGGCCTGCAATGGACCATACCGATCAATGTTCCGCGCGTACGCGAATCGGTTGCACTTTATGAATCGACCACCGACAGCCTTGTCCGGGAGAGGGTTGTCATCCCGAAGGATATCTTCAAAGACCTGGGGGAGGTTGAGTTGACCGCCGCCTCCACCGCCATGCTCGGCCTCTCCGGTGGCATGTCGTATCTCTTCTCCTATCCGTACGGATGTCTGGAGCAACGCCTGTCGGCGGTCCTTCCTATCATCCTTGCGAAAGATCTGGTGGAGGCATTCCGGTTCGAAGTTTACAAGGACAAGGACTATCGTCAGGTGGTCGGGAAGATTCTGGATGAGGTCCCGTCATTCCAACGATGGAATGGCGGCTTCTCATACTGGAAGAATACGCAGGAGACCTGGCCGTATATCTCCGCGTATGCTGTTTACACATTGGTACAGGCAAAGCAAGCAGGCCATGAAGTGAACGATGGTGTTCTCAAGAACGGGGTTGAGTATCTCAAGAGGGTGATGAATGGAACCGAAGTCTGCAAGTACTACACCCACACTGCCTCGAATTGCACAAAGGCGTTGATTCTCTACACGTTTTCGCTCAATGGCACTCCCGAGCATGGATACATGGAGCAATTGTACAACGAACGACGGACGCTCCCGTTGTTCGCCAGGGCATATCTCCTGCGCGCTCTGTCCGCAGCAAAGGGAAACCAGAGCATGATTGAGAATCTCGCGCGTGACCTGACCAACCAGGCAAAAGTTGCACCCACTTCAGCGCATTTTGAGGAAAGGGACGATCGCGGGTTGGACTGGGTCTTCAGCTCCAACACCCGAACGACAGCTCTGGTGATGCAGACGTTGGTGGAAACCCAGGCCGAGAACAATCTCATGCCGAAGGTGGTGCGATGGCTCCTGGAGAAGCGCGAGTCCGGCCACTGGCGGACAACGCAGGAGAATCTCTACGTGGTGGATGCGCTCGCGACCTACTTCAAGAAGTATGAACGTCAGGAACCGCAGTTCCGGGTGAAAGTCCAGCTTGCAGGGAAGTCCTTGATGGACGAACTGTTCGATGGGAGATCGTTCAAAACTGCATCTGCAAGAGAGTCGATTGGTGCACTCTCAGCCGGGAAGGAGTATACCGTAGATTGGAGTAAGGTCGGTCTGGGCCGATTGTACTACGGTGTTCGGATGAACTACTATCCGGCAGGTGAATCAAAAGTGAGGGAGGAAGGGTT
>DASRUE010000236.1:0-5082 GCA_035687895.1 Bacteroidota bacterium
CCATTACGCTGTGGCGCATGGTAGTATCTACCGGGCACAAGGAATCCGCCATCGACCGACCGCTGATGAGGTGGAAGTTGCGCTCCACAATGGCTCTGTCCACGGGCCTTGCAAAGATCATTTCCACACGCGTATCCAAACTCACCCCTGCTTCCCCATCAGCGGGACGAACCTGAAAGTTTGATTGCTGTGTGGAGCTCATCGGAGACGTGGTATCCTTTGAACAGCCGAGAGCGGCCATTTGAAGGACGATTGCGAGGATGGAGCTGAGTCGATTCATCTGTGTTCCCTTTCATGTTGGTATGACAGTCTTTACGATTCCTTCATCCACCCCGCCATCTTCGACATCTTCAGCGTCCCTTTCTTCAGCGCGTGTTGTTTCATCAGACTGAAGAGAATCGGCGTTACGACGAGGACGTGAATCGTTGACGTAATCAGTCCGCCAATCATCGGGGCGGCAATTGGGCGCATCACGTCGGAGCCGACGCCTGTACTCCACATCAGCGGCAGCAGACCGATGAGCGCAGTACTTACTGTCATCACTTTGGGACGGAGACGCAGCACCGCGCCATCCACGGTTGCATCGTAAATGTCCTGCGCAGTGATGGGACCCCGTTTCCCCTCGGCGTGTGCATGGAGTTTCTTATCAAGCGCCTCGTGCAGATAGACTACCATCACCACGCCCGTCTGTACGGCAACGCCGTAGAGCGCAATGAATCCTATCCACACGGCAACTGAGAAATTGTATCCCAAGAAATAAATCAGATACACACCACCAATGAGCGCAAAGGGAACGGAGAGCATGACGACCCCTGCTTCAACAAAATCCTTCGTCGTAAAATACAGCATAAGGTAAATAATGAAGAAGACGATAGGCATCATGATTTGCAGCCGTTGCTTTGCACGAATTTGATTCTCCCACTGTCCGCTCCATTGCACTGTGTAGCCCTGCGGAAGCCTAAGCTCTTTACTGAGAACTTCCTTTGCTTCTCCAACGAAACTTCCCATATCACGTCCGCGAACATTCAGAAAAACAATGGAGCGAAGCTGCGCGTTCTCGCTGCCAATCATCGGTGGTCCCGGAACCATTTCGATAGTCGCTAATTGACTGAGCGGAATATAGGTGCGCGATGAAACGTCGCTGCGAATAGAACGACTCTCCGAGGTCAGCACTAATGCTATCTGCGGTTGCGAAACACGGAGTTGAGATTTTGCAGTTGACATTCCTTCGCCTCCGCCACTTTTCATCCCTCCACCACTTTCTCCCATCCTACTCGCGACCGATGACGATTGCTTCATTGCACCACCACCATTCACGGGAACGAGCAAGTTCCTCAGTGCATCAATGTTGTTTCGCTGCTCACGAGCATAACGGACTCGAATGGGGAAGCGCTGACGACCCTGTATGACCGTGCCGATATTCTCCCCGCCGATCGCACTCTCAATTATATCTTGCACATCGCCAACATTGATTCCGTAGCGGGCAACTGCTTCTCTATCAATCTTGATGTCAAGGAACAAGCCGCCTTGTGTTCGTTCCGCGTACAAATCTGCCGCGCCCGGAACTTTTCTCAGAATTCTTTCGGATTGAATTGCCAATCGTTCAAGCGTGTCCAAGTTCGTTCCGAAAATCTTCACACCCAAATCCGTTCGAACGCCGGTCGAGAGCATGTTGATGCGGTTGATGATGGGCTGCGTCCAGCCGTTGCGTACACCGGGAATTTGCAGCTTCGCGTCAAGCTCAGAGATGATGTCGTTCTTCGTGATACCCGGCCGCCATCGGTCTTTCGGTTTGAGAAGAATGATGGATTCAATCATGCTCACGGGTGCAGGGTCGGTTGATGTTTCAGCCTTCCCTGCTTTGCCAAGAACTGTTTCTACTTCGGGCATGGACATAATAATTGCATCCTGCACCTGCAGAATGCGATTCACCTCAGTAATCGAAGCAGATGGAAGCGTCACCGGCATGAAGAGCAAACTTCCTTCATCAAGCGGCGGCATAAATTCAGAACCGATGTTCAATATCATCGGAACGGTAATCAACAACGCAAGCACATTCAGCGCTATCGTGGTTTTGCGATGCTTCAATACCCAATGGATTATCGGCGCGTAGAGTCGGTTCAAAACACGAGTTATTGGGTTTCGCTCCTGACTGCGGAACTTGCCGCGTGTCAGCATTGTCATTAGCATCGGGACGAGCGTAATGGCAATGATTGCAGACCCTGCCAACACAAACGTTTTGGTAAACGCGAGCGGTCGGAAGAGTTTCCCTTCCTGTCCTTCAAGCAAAAACACCGGTAGGAACGATACGACCATGATTGCCACCGCGAAGAAGATTGAAGGACCAACCTGCTTCGCCGACACAATGGATATTTCTATGAAGTCCTCGTTGGTCAACGTTCCTTTTTTCTCCTGAGCCTCTGCGACGTTGCGATACGCATTTTCCACCAGCACGATGGACGCATCAACGATAACCCCGATAGCAATTGCAATTCCCCCGAGCGACATGATGTTCGACGTAATGCCGCCGAGCTTCATAGTTATGAACGCGATGAGAACTGCGATAGGGATTTCGATAATCACACGTAACACGCTTCGCACATGGAGTAGAAAAAGAAATACTACAATCCCAACAACAATTGCTTCTTCGATAAGAGCATTCTTCAGCGTTTCGATTGAAGCCATGATGAGGTCGCTTCTGTCGTACGCGGTTTTGATGTGAACGCCTTGCGGAAGTCCGGGCGTTATCTCATGAATCTTTTGCTTCACGCGGTCAATCACGTCTTTCGCATTCTCACCGTAGCGCGCCACCACAATGCCGCCGACAACCTGACCTTTGCCGTCTTTTTCAATCGAACCGCGGCGAATATCGCCGCCAAGCTGCACTGTGCCGATGTTGCGGACATACACGGGCGTTCCGCTCGGGCCCGTTCCGACTACGACGGTCTCGACATCTTTCACTGACTGAATGTAGCCTTGCCCTCGAACAAAATACTCGGCGTCCGAGACTTCAATAATCTTTCCGCCGACATCATTGTTCGAGCGCATCACTGCGTTGCGAATGTCGCCGAGCGTCAGTCCATAACCCTTCATCTTGTTCGGGTCAACATCCACTTGATACTGCCGCACGTAGCCGCCAAGTGATGCAACTTCAGCAACACCTTGCACTCCTTGCAAATTCAGTTTGATGTACCAATCCTGAATCGCCCGAAGCGTGCCGAGGTCGTACTTCCCTTCCACTGTGTACCAATACACGTGACCGACGCCAGTTCCATCGGGGCCGAGCTGCATCTTCGCACCTTGTGGCAGCGCTGATTGGACAACAGAAAGTTTTTCGAGCACGCGGCTTCGTGCCCAGTACAAATCTGTTCTATCTTCAAAGATGATGTAGATGAATGACATGCCGAACATGGACTGTGCACGGATTGCACGCACATCCGGCACGCCTTGCAGTGCAGTCACGAGCGGAAACGTAATCTGGTCTTCCACCAACTTCGGCGAGCGTCCCATCCACTCCGTGAAAACGATGACTTGGTTTTCCGACAAGTCGGGAATCGCGTCGAGCGGCGTCGTGCCCACAGCCCAAATCCCCGCCCCAATGACAAGCAGGTACGCGACGATAACGATGAATCTGTTTCGAGCACAGTAGTCTATTATTTTCTCAATCATAAGTGCCTCACTGTCCTTCTTTCTTCACGTGACCTGCATGCGGGTCAACGGCTGTCGGTTGAGTGAGAGCACTCTCCGAGTCTATTAGGAAGCCGCCAGTCTCAGCCACGGTTTCTCCCTCATCAAGCCCGTCCAACACAACAGTGAAGCCTTCGCTTGTTGAACCAACAACGACATCACGGGGCTCAAAGGTGTTCTCCTTCACCTCAACCCATACGACTGTACGTTTGCCTGTTGAGAGAATTGCTGTGGACGGAATGACAAGCGCGTTACTTTTGGGAATCGCTATCGTCGCATTGACAAACATGTTTGGCTTCAGCTTGCCTTGAGGATTCGCGAACTCTGTTCGCACGCGTATGGTTCGTGTTTCTGGATTGAGCACCGGGTCAATAAACACCACGCGCCCCTTGAACTTCTCGTTCGGGTATGCTTCGGTTGTTATCTGTGCTGACTGCCCGCGACTGATGAAGCGGATATCCTTCTCGTACACATCAAGAAGAATCCACACGGTCGAAAGGTCGGCAACATCAAAGATGTCCTCGCCTGTATTCGCGTAATGTTGCGGGTCAACACTCTTCTTCACAACTGTCCCGCTGATGGGAGAATGGATTGTGACAATGCGGGCAATCTGGCGTGTCTCATCCAGCTTCTTCACCTGCTGCTCAGTGAATCCCCAACGGAGCAGTTTCTGCCCTGCCTGGTCGTGAAGGTCAACCGCTCCAGCCGCAACGTTTTCAGGTGCATTCTTCAACTGCTCCACCGATTCCAGCGCGAGCAAATACTCCTGCTGCGCGGAAATTGCTTCGGGACTGTACACGTCAGCAACCGGGTCGCCTTTGCGAACAGTTTGCCCGGTGTACGAGAGATACAATTTCTCCAACCGTCCGGGGAAACGCATGCTGATGTGACGATAATTCGGCTCGGCATAACTTACAACGCCAACAGCTTGAATATCTTTGCTGACTGTTTTCCTCTTTGCCTTTGCAACGGTAATGTTTGCCATCACTCGCTGCGTCGGCGAGAGACTCACAGCTTGCAGTCCGCCCAAATCTCCCGGAGTCAAATCTTTTTGCATAGTCTTCTTCACGAGCGCCATTCCGCAGACCGGGCATGCGCCGGGTTTGTCCTTATGAACTGACAGATGCATGGGGCAGGTGTAGTATGATGAGTCCGCCTGCGCTTCAAGGTGCGATTCATCGGCATAGACCGGCGTCCGATCCATTCCCATGGGAGACTTCCCGGGACGATCACTGCGATCTCCGGGAATCATTGAATCAGTCCAATACAGGATCTTTCGCTCAGGTTTTGAGAACGGCTTCGGGTAGATGAACACGATGACCGCTCCCGCGAGGACAAGCATCACAAATCCGATGATAACGTTCTTTTTCATTGAACAATTCCTTCCGTCACTTA
>DASRUE010000237.1:0-14535 GCA_035687895.1 Bacteroidota bacterium
GCGAAAGGGAGACCGGCTTGAACATCGACCAAAGGAAAACCAATGAAAAGTACGAACGCGAATAGCATAAGGAAGCCAGCATTGCCGGTGACGCCGCCAAGGAAAATCGTCGTCCCGGGAAGTGCGAAGACGCCACAGCCCATACAAAAGGGGATGCCACGTTCCGTAGTGCCGGTCCATCAACCGCGTGTGGACGTCAAGGAGTTCGGTGCCAAGGCCCTGATCGGTGTTGTCATCGTTCTCTCGATAACGCTTCTGTCGCTTGCTGTTGTGACCATGCGTGGTGAATCGCCACGACTGGTGGAGACACCCGTCATGCCGTTCGCGGAGACGATCCCTGTCGTCAACATCGAGCCTGCACGACCGACGCCCCCACCTCCGGTTGTGCAGAAGACTTCAGGTCTGCCGCAGGGGATTGTGACGGTCCCTGAGATCAAGCTCCGATCAAGGCACTCTTTTGACGCAAAGTCACTGGGTGTGAAACTCCGCAAGGGTGAAAAGGTATCCATCCAACGGACGTATATTCCGGAAACCGGACCAGGCTGGATGCAAGTGCAGAGGACATCCGGTCAGACAGGTTGGGTGCTGGCATCGACGGTGCAGCAGAAGAAGGTGCGGAAGTAGGGCGTCGCACATAGAAATTACAATGAAGAGGGAGCCGTTTAACGACTCCCTTTTTCGTTATTCGCCCTCGCGCCCTTGGTTGAATCTGAACAGGAATTATGTTACTATGCTCACGCCTGCGGGAGTAATTCAGTGGTAGAATGCCAGCTTCCCAAGCTGGACGTCGCGGGTTCGAGTCCCGTCTCCCGCTCTGAAAAGTGAAGAACATCCCGCGGAAGTGTCGGGGGGCAGATCAATTCAGGGGTGGACTGAGCCGAGGAGTCGGAACCAAGCTGGACGTCGTCCCGATCCGTAGGATCGGGAAGTCCCGTCTCCCGCTCAATCGACGATCTCAATTCAACGAGGCTTTTTCGCATCAGGGTGGGAGAGCCCGCTCCAAGTAACCCCGCCTGTAGCGGGGTTTGTGCTTCATAGGTTCAGCACAACTGCAGAGGAATGCAGGTTTGCAGCACACCAACTCATCATGAAAAAGATTCGGATCCTCCTCATAGAAGACAATCGGCTGCTGCGTGAAGGCATCACGGCCATGCTCAAAGAGCAGCCGGACATGAAGATTGTTGCCTCTGCCGGAAACAGCGATGCCCTCCTCCGTGTAAAGAAACTGAATCCCCACGTTGTCCTGCTCGACCTGGGCTTGCGAAGTCACAGTAGTCTGAGCGTCGTCGAACTTGTGCGAAAAGAGGCCCCTCACGCGAAGATCATCGTCATGGATCTTGTGCCCGTCCAGACTGAACTTGTCGAGTTTGTGCGTGCGGGAGTCTCGGGTTTCATACTGAAGGATGCCTCGTTGGATGACTTTCTTAAGACGATCCGCTTGGTGGCCGAAGGAGCCAAGGTGCTCCCGCCCCCGATGACGGATTCTCTCTTCTCACAAATCGTCGAGCATGCAACCCGGAAGGGGAGAGGCAACCTGTTCAGGTCCGTCCGGATGACCAAGCGAGAACGGGAGGTAGTGGACATGATTGCAGAAGGCCTGAGCAATAAAGATATCGCCGCCAAACTCAGCATCGCAACCGACACCGTGAAAAGCCACGTTCACAATATCCTCGAAAAACTGGCATTGCATACCCGGCTTGAAATTGCCTCCTACGCCCACCAGGGGTCTCTCCCCGAATAGGACACGCATCGGTCCGCCTGGAACTCATCGTCCCAAGGATTGACATTCCTTTTTCATCTGTTTGAGCGATTCCCTTCTACACAAACTTTGCGTAGGCTTCTACCACCAGAGATTTATGGCGGCCTCGTTTGAAACTGGCCTTGAAGAAAGCAAAACAGGGAGAGTGTGGCAACAAGGGCGAAGGGTAGGAGATATAGCCGCGGGCGTGGAAAAGGTGTAACGGCTAAGCAGCGTCCTGACAGCCGGCTCGCACGATTGGTAAACGCCGGGATTACCGGTTTCCTTCCGAAAGGAACGACGCAGGAGGATTTTCTCGCAACGATCAGGACGGTCGCCAAAGGATCATCTGTTCTTCCGCCATCCAGGCCCTCCGGGAATGGACATGAACGCCTCACGCCCCGTCAGCGCCAGATCTTTTCGATGATTTCGAAAGGTGTGAGCAGAAAAAAGATCGCACGCCAACTCCATATCACCACAAGCACAGTGGCAAGCCACGTCCAGAGCATTCTCAGGAAGCTCATGGAGCGACCCTGACCCGGAGCGACTCACCCAAAAGGACTACATCCTTTTTCATTTTCAAGAGGGATACTATCCCGGCTTGTTTCCCCATATGCTATTGGGCAGGATTTTGTTTCGAAAGGCAGTTTCCACAGGCATGCCATTTTGAGGAGGACGTTCCATGAGGAAGTTGCACGTTGGCGTCATTGATCTCGTCAGTAAGGGTCCAACCCGCACATTGTGGTCGCGCGTCATGAATGCCAACCTTGCGAGCATCATGCCTCAGGTGATTGCTACGTGGTGTGAGGAGGAAGGGCACGAGGTGACGTTCGTGTGTTATACAGGTTTTGAGGATCTTACGGCAGAGTTACCCGCCACGGTAGATTTGGTATTCATCGGCGCGTTCACGGAAGCGGCGCAACTTGCATACGCGCTGAGCAATCAATTCCGATCCAGGGGAGCAATCACCGTCATCGGTGGTCCCCACGCCCGTTGCTACCCGCAGGATGCGCAGTTGTACTTCGATTATGTGCTCGGCTTTACCGACAAATCCGTTGTGAATGCTGTCTTGAATGATTGTGCCCCGCACCGGCCGATGGGCGTCTATCTCTCTGCATCCGGCCAGCCGACATCCCTGCCCGGAGTCCGTGAACGCTGGAAGTTCATCGAACCAACACTCCGCAAAGCACCGCTCATCAAGATGGTGCCGATGCTGGGAAGTCTGGGTTGTCCGTACCATTGCAGCTTCTGCATCGATTCTGTTGTGCCATATCAGCCTCTGGATTTCGATGTGGTCAAAGAGGACCTTACGTTTTTGTTGACAAAGTTCAAACGGCCACTGGTTGCCTTTCACGATCCTAATTTCGGCGTCCAGTTTGATAGCTGCATGGACGCTATTGAAGAGGCCGTGCCCGCAGGTGCCGTTGACTTTGCTGCCGAAAGCAGCCTGTCGCTTCTTTCCGAGCCCCATTTGATCAGGATGAAGAGAAACGGCTTTAAAGCCCTCCTCCCCGGTATTGAGTCGTGGTATGACATGGGTGAGAAGTCGCGCACAGGGAGATTGAGGGGGATGGATAAGGTGTTGGAGGTCTCCGCACACGTCAACATGATCCTCAAGTATGTTCCGTACGTTCAGACCAATTTCGTGCTGGGGCTTGATGGAGATGAGGGAGCGGAACCGTTCGAGCTGACAAAGCGGTTTGTGGATCTCACGCCCGGCGCGTTTCCCGGGTATTCACTACTGTCCGCGTTCGGCCAAGCCGCGCCTCTCAATCTCGAATACCAGCGCCAGGGTCGGGTCATTCCTTTTCCTTTCCATTTCCTGAACAACAATGGCGCAATGAACCTTGAGCCAAGAAATTATTCCTGGTCGGGCTTCTACCAGCACGTCATCGATCTCACCCGGTATTCTTTTTCCCCCAAGGCGATCTTCAACAGGGCGAGGGCGACCAATGCCCTCATCCCGAAATGGTTGAATGTGGTCCGGGCAGTCTCATCGGAAGGGTATGGCAGGATTAACTACTACACCGAGATTCGGCGCCGGCTCGATGCTGATCCGCAGTTCCGCCCGTTCTTCGAGCAGCTGACAACGGAACTCCCGCAGTTTTACGTCGACCGCGTGCGGAAGGATCTCGGGCCAATGTGGGATTGGCTGCCGGAAGGTGCACTCTATCATGATGCGAATGCATATCTGAAGTCTGAAATCCTACCTGAGATGGAAACGCGTGAGGCGAGATTAGTTGTCTGACAACGGTTGTCGGAGAGACTGATACACTGTACGAACGGAAGGGATAGAATTTGTGAAGGAAGCAACCCGTGATGACGCAGCGTCCATTGGCCGATTCCTCGATATGAATAAGAACACAGTATGGGAGATCATCAAGGGGATGAAATACACAACCTCTGCCGACCTGGCGATTGCCGTCCACAGGGCATTCTCCGTGTAGTTGATCGAGCTTCGTAGATGCGATCCCAAACGCAAAACCCTGCCTCGTGAGCAGGGTTTGTTGTTACACCAAATTTCTGTTTCTGCATCTATTCGCTTTTGCATGCAATTTTGATAAATTGGAATAAGCAAAGTCCAATCAAGAACTCTATTAAGGAAAAAGCCATGCAAGGGCTCTCCCCGGTCCACCAAGTAGCGCCGTCCGATCCGGTGACGGCAGGTGCGTTCGGTGTGCGCGAACTGGACGTGACACTCATCCGCGCAACCAACTACACGGATGACGGATATCCGATCACCATGCGGGTCGGCGTCATACGCAGCAACACCCTCACGCAGATGGGGACGCTGGCGCGTGATCTTGTGAACTACCCTTTTTTCTCCGGACTCTCGCTCAACGTCCGCCTGATCGACGAAGCAATTCAGCGGGTGCCCACCAGGGAAATACTCAGGCGTTCCAGAGTCCCCGGGGTAAAGACGATCGTCATGATCGTTGGGGTGCAAACGAACCAGTATCCCCGGGCACAGGACATCGCCGCGTGGTTTCTGCCGCACGATATCCCCGTCATGATCGGCGGATTCCACGTAAGCGGCATGCTTGCCATGGTTGGCTTGACAGCCGATCTCAGGGAAGCAATGACAAAGGGAATCACACTTGTTGCCGGTGAGGTAGAGGGTGGCCGATTGCCGGCCATTGTGGAAGATGTCATCCGGGGAGAGGCACAACCGCTCTACAACTTCTTAAATCCGACTGCTGACCTTGCCAACATCCCGACACCCCAACTCACAAAGGATGATCTGAAAGGGTTTGCTTCGCCATACAGCACAATCGATACCGGACGCGGGTGTGTCTTCACATGCGATTTCTGTACTATTATCAACGTGCAGGGTCGGACGATGCGGTGTCGGGACCCGAAGCAGGTTGTCGATTTTGTTCGTCGCAGCTACCGCGATGTGGGTATTGCACACTGTTTCTTTACGGATGACAATATCGCTCGTAACCCGCGATGGCGCGAGCTGTTTGCGGGGCTCATCCACCTTCGAGAAGAAGAAAACATCCCTTTCACGTTCATGATGCAGAGCGATCTCGCAGCCCGGAAGATTCCGCCGGGGGATTTCTTTGTCCTCGCGGCACGGGCAGGCTGCAACCAGGTCTTCTTCGGTGTTGAAAGTGTGAACCGTGAGAACCTCCGTTCTCAAGGAAAATTCCAGAACCAGGTCTTGGAGTACAGAGGTCTCGCGGCACATCTGCACTCGCTTGGCATCACCTGCCATGCAGGGTATATTCTCGGTCTGCCATTCGACACGCCAACAGGCATCAAGCAGGATATCGCCGAGCTCCAGCAGATCGGGTTTGATTCAGCGTCGTTCTACATTCTGTCTCCTCTTCCCGGCTCGAAGGACCATCAGCGATGGTGGCGGGAACGCAGATGGATGGATAACGATTTCAACACGTACGATTCGGCGCACGTTGCCGTGGCACCGGAACGGATGACACGTGACGAGTTGATGGACGCGTACCGGAAAGCGTGGGACCAGTTCTACTCCACCGAGCATATGGTCGATGTCCTCAAAATCTGGCGGAACGACCGGAGCGGCTATTGGAACAGGCTCTTCTTCTTTGCAGCGTATCTCTATGCGTCAAGGATCGAGCGCTTGCACCCGATGAACTGCGGGTTCTGGACTGTGAGAAACCGGGCCGACCGGCGATCCGGGTTGGAGCGCGAGGCATTTGTTCCGTATTGGTGGGGGCGACTGAAGACCATTCACTCGCGGCTGCGGGGGATCGTGAGTCTCTTCTTCCAGCTCGAAGAGGTGTGGCTTAGGAGTCGACCGAAAACGAAGATCGAGGAGGCTCTTCATGAGCTGATCGCAACAACAAAACAAGACATCACTGACTGGCGGGATATCAGGGCAAAAGAACTCGTTATGCTCTACGAGAGGCTTCACGAGGAGATGCCGGAAGTCAAGGTTCCTTCTGTCATCAGCATCTGGTTCAAGAAACATAACCCATTTGCAGGCGCATACACGAGGGTGCACGCACAACGCGTCTGGCGGCGGTGGTATCTTCATATCTGGAATCCGCTGAAGTGGGTCGAGGTGTGGTTGTTTGAATGGGTGAATGGAGTGCGGTTTCTGACTCGCCTTCTCGTTGAGGGAAAGTGAAGCTTTCTTCGTGGCGATCTTACCTACGATGGAATCCATTCAACGTCAAGGGCTACGCACCGTGGGTAGTGTCTCAGTTTGACTGCTTCGAATACACAACAGTCACCCTGAGCGGAGTCGAAGGGTGACAAATGCACACAGAGCAGGTTTCGACTTCGCTCAACCTGACGCTGATTCTGAAACTGAGACACTACCGCACTGTGGCTCCCGAGATTGAGAGAGTCCTGGTCAGATACAAACTGTAAATGTACACACCCACTTCTTTCAAAATGGGAGCAATCACACCGTCGCTAGACAGTCCCCTATCCCTTGACAATCAGAATTGACTTCTCTATATTTTTGCCAAGTCCTTGGAGTGTATGCTGTCCGGACGCCACTCCCTGCAAATTGACCGATAAAACTATGATGATCCCGTTGTGACGAGCAAGATCCGAATCCTTCTGATTGAAGATAACCGCCTGTTGCGCGAAGGTATTACCGCCATGATCAATGCGCAAGCAGATATGAAAGTTGTGGCAGCATCGGGAGGGAGTGAAAACACTGTGCTCAAGGCACGCACCCTGAAACCTCAGGTGATTCTCCTCGATTTCGGCTTGCGGAATCAAAACGGTTTGCGGGTAGTGGCCACGCTGACGAAGGAAACTCCAGAACTCAAGGTGATCGGAATGGGTCTTATCCCTGCGCAGTTGGACATCGTCGAGTTCGTGCAGGCAGGAGCATCGGGCTTTATTCTGAAGGATGCGACGGTCGAGGAGTTTCTCACGACCATACGATCGGTGGGCCATGGGGGGAAAATTATTCCACCCTCGCTGACCCACTCACTTTTTTCTCATGTTGTTGAGCACTCACTCAAGAAGGGAAATGGGCAACTGAACAAAGCAGTGGGAATGACGAAACGTGAGCGTGAAATCATAGCACTGATTGCCGATGCTCTAAGCAATAAGGAAATTGCCCATCGGCTCAACATTGCGACATATACAGTCAAGAGCCATGTGCACAACATTCTGGAAAAACTTGCATTGCACAGTCGTCTGCAGATAGCAAGGTATTCGGGCGACGACGAGACGTCTCCAACCTGATCGACACTTCCTCTGATCAACACCAGAGTTACGTCCTCTTCCTGTCGCGGTTTCCCTTACCCCTATGAATCAATATGCGAAGTATGCCGAAGGCATCCGTTAGCAGAATGTTGAAAAAGGAGGTTTGCCACAGAGTCACGAAGACACTGAGGAGAGGAAGGTTTGATTTTGTCCTCTTTTCATCACAGTCACTCCGTGCCTCCGTGGCCAAGAATTTTGTTTTTCAACACCCAGTTAGGGATCCGATCTTCCTATGAAGAGCACTTACTTCTTCAGAAAGGGTTAGCTACTCTTTCATCCTTCCTGTCGATTCCCTTCCATACCAATCATTGGTATACTTCTTCACAGTCTGTATAGGGCGGTGGCACTACGGTGTGGTGTATCAAAAACAGGTAACCGCATAACGGAGCCCAATGTGGCCCAAAGTTACGACGGCCGCGAAGCGGATGGAGGCTTCCTCCGATCTCCCTTTTTTTGAATCCTTCATCAATACTACATCCCTCTCAAAAAGGGATTAGGTCCTTTATCATCCCTTTGGACTATTGTTTCGTTTTACAGATGTTTCTATCCTTTATTGAGGTATAGGGACTCTTCTAAGGGGTTGTACTACGTTGTTAGCAGATGGATATTGGTGTCAAGCGAAAATAGAAATGACAGATTTTATTACACGTAACAGAAACATATCCCAAGGGGCAAATATCATGAAGAAGAAAGAGGCACAATCTCAACGTAATGTCCTTCCAAAATCCCCCACAAGTATTCAAGGATTGGACGAAATCACGGGCGGAGGATTACCGAAAGGCAGACCGACGCTTGTATGCGGCGGTGCAGGTTGCGGAAAGACCCTCTTTGCCATGGAGTTCCTCGTCCGCGGAGCAACGCAGTACAATGAACCGGGCGTCTTCATGTCGTTCGAGGAAACAGAGAAAGAACTCACAGCAAACGTTGCTTCGTTGGGATTCGATTTGAACAGCCTTGTAGAGCGCAAAAAGATTTGGCTTGAACACATACACGTTGAACGGGGTGAAATCGAACAAAGCGGTGAATATGATTTGGAACGTTTCTTTGTCAGGATCTATCACGCAATTGAGAGCATCGGCGCTAAGCGTGTTGTGCTGGATACCATGGAGTCACTCTTTTCAGAGTTGCCAGATCCTCGTATACTGCGTGCTGAACTGCGCCGGTTATTCCGCTGGCTGAAAAAGAAAGGCGTTACAACAATAATTACTGCAGAGCGAGGTGAAGGTGCCTTAACGCGTCAAGGTTTGGAAGAGTACGTCTCCGACTGTGTCATTCTGCTCGATCATCGCGTGAACGATCAATCATCCATACGACGGCTGCGTATTGTCAAATACCGTGGTTCAACGCACGGTACGAATGAGTATCCGTTCCTTATTGATGAAGATGGTTTTTCTGTTCTGCCTGTCACTTCCCTCGGACTGAATTACTTTTCATCCAACGTAAGAGTTTCCACCGGTATTCCGCGTCTTGACACAATGCTCTCCGGCAAAGGTTACTTTCGCGGCAGTACAGTGCTTGTTTCAGGCACCGCCGGTACGGGCAAGACGAGCATAGCCGCGCAATTTGCGGAAGCGGCATGCAAGAGGGGAGAACGCGTTCTCTTTTTTACCTTCGAAGAGTCGCCTAGTCAGCTTGTGCGCAATATGCGTTCAATTGGAATAAGTTTAGAACCGTGGGTGAAAAAAGGGTTGCTTCAGTTTCATGCAACACGTCCGACACTCTATGGCTTGGAAACTCATCTGACGACGAGTATCAAATTGATCAATAAATTTGAACCGAACGTCGTTATCCTCGACCCAATTAATGGATTCATGATTGGAGAGAACCAAACTGAAGTCAAAACAATGTTACTGCGCCTTGTAGATTTTTTGAAGATGAAGCGGGTCACTGCATTCTTCACCAGTCTCACTTCCGCCGGCGACAAAATGGAGATGAGCGATGTTCACATCTCATCCTTGATAGATACATGGTTGCTTGTGCGTGATATTGAAATTGGAGGTGAACGGAACAGAGGATTGTATGTGCTTAAATCGCGCGGTATGGCGCATTCGAATCAGATTCGCGAGTTTTTGCTGACAGACCACGGTATCGAACTCCTTGATGTCTATGTTGGCGCGGACGGTGTCTTGACAGGCTCGGCGCGATTATCGCAGGAGACGAAAGACGACGCGGAACAATTATTGCGTCATCAAGAAATCGGAAGCAAACAATTTGGATTAGAGCGTAAGCGTGAAGCGATGGAAGCCCAGATTGTTGTGCTACGATCTGAATTTGAAGCCGAAGAATCAGAAGCGCTCAAAGTCATCGGGATTGAAAAGGCAAGGAATGAACGCTTCACTCAAGACAAGATAAGAATGGGTAAGAGTCGAAGAGGTGACGTGTCTATAAAAACATCTGGCATAAACAAGAAGAAAACAAAATATTTAGGGGAACGCACTGCATAACATTCTGGAAAAACTGGCATTGCATAGTCGTCTACGGATAGCAAAGCATATGCGCGACGACGAGACGTTTCCAACCTGATCGACACTTTCCTCGAATCAACACCAGCATTGCCTCCTCCCCCCTGTCACGGTCTCCCGACACTTCGGAAGCGATAGAGAGTCCGCGGCCCAGCGTTCCTAATCCTCTTCGAACGATGGAGTGACGTTTGAACCGCTGTATTCTCCTCCATGACGAACGACAAATTTTGTCCAAGCCAACACCCTGCCGGGAGTTTCCTTCTCAAAAAGTAGCTAGCTACCCTTTCATCCTTTCGGTCGATTGTATGTCGAGGTTATCATCGGTACACTGTTCCACACGCAGAAAGAGGTTTTTTGAATTGCTGTGAAGCTAAACAACAGAAACAAACCAAGCAAGAGAAGCGATACTCATTTAACTAAAAAGGTACGCAAGTGCAAAAACTCAGTAAGTATTCTAAGTTACCCATTACGATGTGGCTGACGGTATTACTCCTGGTCGTTATTGTCGCCGGATGCGAAAAAGATGATACTGCAGTAGCTCCAACACCAACAGTCATACCTCTTCAAACTACCGTGCAGGCAACGGTCGACCTTCGATCCACCACAGGTTTTGTGATTCTTGCTGGTTCGTTAGTTTCCAACGTTCCAACATCTGCCATCACAGGGGATCTTGGATTGAGTCCTGCTGCAAGATCATTCATTACCGGTTTTGGCTTGACCGAAGTAACCGGGACAATATACGCTGCTGATGATGCTTCTCCTGTTCCTGTTATGTTAACAGCGGCAAAAGGCGATTTGACAACGGCGTATAATGATGCGGCGGGACGTACATCAGCAGATATGGTACTTCTTGCCGGGAATCTTGGCGGGCTGACACTGACACCCGGTCTGTATAAATCCAGTGGATCACTTGAAATATCGTCAGGTGATCTCACCTTCGATGCCAGGGGGGATGCTAATGCTGTTTTCATCGTGCAGATAGCATCCACACTTATCACAACATCGGGTCGCCAGATTATTTTGAGTGGCGGTGCGAAGGCTTCGAACATTTTTTGGCAGGTTGGCACTTCAGCGACTCTTGGAACGACCTCTGTCTTCAAGGGGACCATTATGGCTGATCAATCAATCTCGCTGAATACCGGTGCAACAATTGAAGGCAGATTGTTAGCACGTATTGCCGCGATAACATTAGCCGGCAATACTATTGTAAAGCCAGCGCCGTAAGCAAGAGGAATTTCTTACGCAATAAAACAGGTCGTACTTCATTTCCACTAACTACACTACATAGAGGGTTTATGAACACTCGTATAACACATACAGCAGGTATTTTAGACCGAATGGCGCGCTTCCTCGGAGCGATGCTGACGGTTGCTTTGATGGTGGTGCCTGCCATCGCTATTTCTCAGTCGTCACCAGTAAACCTTGGAACAGCTGCCGATTTCGTGATTCTGGCAAAAACAGGAATCTCAACCACGGGCATCACCTCAATTACTGGTGATATCGGAGTGAGTCCTATAGCTGCAACAGCCGTAACTGGATTTGGATTAATATTGGATTCCTCAGGTACATTTTCGACATCATCGTTAGTCACCGGAAGGGTATATGCCGCCGATTATGCGCCACCAACTCCAACGAAAATGACTACGGCTGTAAGCGACATGGAAACCGCGTACACCGACGCCGCCGGGCGGACATTACCCGATTTTACTGAACTGTACGGCGGAGATGTTACCGGGCAGACCCTCACTCCCGGTCTTTACAAATGGAGTACTGGGGTCCTGGTATCTGCAGGTGGTGTTACGATCTCGGGTAGCGCAACCGATGTCTGGATCTTCCAGATAGCGCAGAATCTCGAATTAGCCGACGGTGCCATGGTTACTCTCGCCGGCGGTGCAAAGGCCTCTAACATCTTCTGGCAGGTTGCCGGCCAAGTTACCCTTGGAATGACGGCTGCAATGAAGGGAATCATATTGTGTCAAACAGCTACGGTGATGGTTACCGGCGCAACGCTGAACGGCAGAGCGCTAACACAGACCGCAGTTACGTTAGACGCGAATACCATCACCCAGCCGGAGGGGACAACCGCTGTCGAGATTGGATTAGCGCCTCAAGAATTCGCGCTCTTCCAGAACTATCCGAATCCGTTCAATCCGTCAACAAAGATTCAATACACAATTGGAAATGCCGGTTTGGTCTCCCTCAAGGTGTATGATGTGCTTGGTCATGAAGTTGCTACGCTTGTGAACGGCCGCCAGGAAGCCGGCAGCTACACCGTGCCGTTCAATACCAACAAGGGAACACTCAGTCTCTCGAGCGGTGTATACTTCTACCGTTTGGAAGCCGGATCCTTCGTCTCAATGAAGAAGTTAATCCTCATGAAGTAGTTTTGTGTAGGGGGAAACACCGGTAAACCACCACAGGAGGAAAATTGAAAAGTACCATCATTGCTGTTGCTGCACTTGCAGTTCTCTTATCCTTCACTGGATGTTCTGACGACCCACCGAGTGTCCGGGTAGTGAACCAACGGGCCACCAAAGCGAATGTTCAATTCAAGCAAGCCAACGGAAACACGATCAATCATAACGATGTGGAATCCGGGACGTACAGCAACTTTCAAGACGTCGCTGAAGGAGCTATTGTTGTTACCGCAGTAATTCAGAATGAGTCTGTATCTCCTGCGACTACGTTCAATGCTTCAAACGACAACAACTACACAGTTGTTATTCTCGGCGGAGACCCTCCAACACTGAGGGTGGATACGCAGGGCAAATAGCAGCGTGTCGGAATCGGAGCAATGGTAATTAAAGAAATCATAGAATAAATTAAACCAATAAAGAAAGGATATTTGTTATGCTGTACACTATCGCTGTTGTTCTCGTCGTCCTGTGGCTCTTAGGGCTGGTTACTTCCTACACCATGGGCGGTTTTGTTCACGTTCTTCTGGTAATCGCCATTGTGGCTGTCTTGCTTAGAGTCATTCGCGGACAAAATGTGTTTGGTACTAAGAATTGAACAAGGGAATACAATTAGTCAACTAACGCTACAATAATGTAAAGAAGGAGTATACGATGAAACATTCTTGTTATGCAATCATCGCACTTTGTTTGTTCCTCGCCGTTCAGGGGTCTGTCGCTCAAGAGAGTGGTTTTGGACTTGGCGTGATCATCGGTGAGCCTACAGGAATCAGCGCGAAGTTATGGACATCGTCAGTGAATGCGTTTGATTTTGGTCTCGGTTGGTCGATCGGAGGAGATCGGATCGGCAAATACAAGGGAGACTACAATGGAAGAAGCCGCGTTCATTTTCACATGGATTACCTGTGGCATTCGTTTGAAGCCATTCACTCGTCTGAGCGATTCCCATTGTATTATGGCATCGGCGGCCGCATCAACAGTGGTGCTGGTTATGACGGCTCTGTCGCAATTCGAGGTGTATTCGGTATTGCATGGCTGCCACACAACACGCCCATCGATGTATTTCTTGAGCTCGTTCCGTCACTCCAGTTGACATCATCAACAGGCTTTGGCATTGATGCGGGCATCGGTGCAAGATACTTTTTTTGACGATCCGGGTTACTCAACGCGATGCATACCATTTTGTAAACACAAACCGTCCCGGCTATCAAATTGCCAATCAATTTTGTTTCTACTTCATGAAAGGTGCAACAATGACAGCACGAATAGCTTTTGTATCTATCGTCATGATGCTTCTTCTGGCCCTCCAGGCAAATGCGGGTGGAAAAGGGGAACTTCAAGAATACTTCAGCGATGCAGCAAACAAAGTGAAAGCAACAAACAACCCATCCGAGAAGCGCGAAATTCTTAACAAATCATTTCAGACCATGTCTAAAGCCTTGGACATGGTTCAAAGCTCGCCGCTGATTTCGAAAGACGATGGCGTCGGCGTTGATCGCCTCAAAGCTACACTCCAAGAGAAGCAGGATGAGCTTGCAGGCAGCAATGGCTACGTGCGCGTGCCGGATGAGCAACTCAATGCCTTCTCTGACTACGTCGTGCAAGACATGGAGCAGGCCGACCAGATAATAACCATCAGTCTTGTCACTCTGCTCTTGATCATCATCCTGATCGTGCTCATCGTAAAATAGTCTCTCCACGGCGACCATTCGGAGTTCGATATGCGAGACCTGCACAGCCGATCGGTCAGAGGTGCCCCGTACTCAATGCTTTTCGCGAACCTTCGTTGCGCGGCGCTCACCGTGTTGCTGTCTTCATGCAGCGCCGACCTTCCTGTTCAGCGTGAAGCTCAACAAGCGGAGGAGGGTGTGCTCGCGGCACCGTATTCAATCGTGTGCGTCATCCACGGTGACGGCGACTATCTCTACCACGATACCCGCGGTAACGAATACAAAGCGGATGAGGAGGCCCTGGCAGGAGCGAAAAGGGTTGCGATGCGAAACTCCCGCGCCGAGGTATTCATCTTCCACCAAAAACCGAGGAAACACTTCTTGTTTTTTTTTCCTCTTCAGGATGGAGAGTTCTATTATTACAGGAACGGACGGCTAATCGCGAACGAATTGTACTGGCGCGATCAGGGGCAATCACACTTCGATCCTGAAGTGGGGTTGTATCGTCGCTTCCGATCGGACGACCAGCGCGAGATGGTGAA
>DASRUE010000238.1:0-10735 GCA_035687895.1 Bacteroidota bacterium
GTACGGACGAGAGCCCCAAGGTTGTGGGGATCCTCCACCTCGTCTAGGATCAGGATAAATGCCTGCTCGTTCCGCTCGCGAGCGATTGTCAGAATATCATCGAGGTCGACATACTCCTTCGTCGGGACGACTGCAACAACGCCCTGGGTGGTAACGTCGTTTGCCAGTTCACGAAACTGTTGCTTGCCCGCCTCTATCACTTGAACCCCATGTTGCTCCGCCAGTGACTTGATGTCAACCATGACTTTTCCCTGGACCCCCAGCAGAAAAACAACCTTCTCGATAGTGGTTCCGGCCCGCAGGGCCTCCAGGACGGGCTTGCGACCGGCGATAATCCTGTGCATAGGCTCGCTCGCGTTTGGTGGTCAAAAAAACGGATGAGAAAAAGCAGATGTGGTAAGGTTCAGCCGGGTGGTACGGAATGCTCTCCGGCGCGGCGTCGACGAACAACCCATTTTTCCACACCCCATCCGAAAAGAAACAAGAAGATGCCGATGATGCTCAGATACAATTCCATCCACATACTCTCACTTTGGATTCCCTGAACGAGCCCAATCATCACGGAAGCAATGCCCAGGGCTTCGAGGCCTTTGGCCACCAGTATCATGTCCCTGGCTCCATGGTGGAATCATCCGCTCTGACATCCGGGGAGCGGGCTCCCTCGGTCAGCTGCTGCAGTTTGATTCTAAGCATGTGTTCGTTGACGCGGTACTTGAATGTTAGCACCTTGTTAACATGAACCACCGGAAACATCTCTGCGTACTCGTCATAATACTCATCGCCAGGCGAGAGCTTGGACTCCCGAAGATTGAAGGGGATTTGTTGCCGCACCTTCTCCAGCACAGCCCGTGCCTCATCACACAGGTGACATTCCTCTTTTGAATACAGCTCGACCAAAATCATTGTTGTGATGTCGATTGTCTTGGAGCTTTGCTGTTGAGAATGAACGTTCCGATGAGTCCGACGGCAAACAACGCGATGCTAATGAGCTGCGCTTCCGACAGTCCGTAGAGGAGCTTCGGCTGGAGACGGAGGAATTCCACCACAAAGCGGAACGTGGTGGCAAGCATGAGATAGATCATGAAAAGTGCGCCGTCGGGGCGTGGCGTGGTCCGGATTCTCCAAAGAAAGAGGAAACCGACCATCCCCAAAAGTAATTCGTAAATGGGCGTGGGGTGAAGCGAAGTGATTTCATCAAAGCGCGAATACGTGTGTCCCATTCTGTCGCGCCCTGCCGGAATGACGGACAATGAATCGAAAGCCAGGATCTTTCTTTCCTCAGGGTGTGTATCGAAATATTCCCTGAGCATCTCCGTTGGTTTGGCAACGCCTTGCGCATAGATTGTTCCCCACGGAAGGGTTGTAGGTGTTCCGTAGTCGCCGTCGCCGGCGAAGTGACACCCGAGCCGCGCAACGCCATACGCGAGGATAAGCGCAACTCCAAGGCCATCCCAGATCTTCAGAAAGGGAATCTTCTTTCTCCTGATGTAAACAGATATAGCCGTCATGCCGAGGACGAAGCCGCCGTACCATGTCAATCCTCCCGCGGAGAACGCCATATCGACGGGGCGGGCGAGGAAGGCGCTCCAATTTTCTATCAGATAGAGGATCTTTGCTCCCGCTATGCCGAAGACAACTGCGAGGACGGTGATGGCGCTCGCCAGATTGGGATCGAGACCTTTTCGCTTCAATTCGAGCGAGAGAATGTAGCTTCCGAGGATGAACCCGATGCCAAGCATCAGGCCAAAGCTATGAACCTTGATTGGTCCAATCTCAAAAAGAATGGGGATCATGAGCGCGCTGGGTGCTAGTGAGTGGATGGTTTGGCGTCGCCCGCGACGAAATCAACGAACCTCTTCGGTGGAGACTTCAGGAGCTCCACACGCTCCGGTCTAATGCGTACGGAGAAGGTATTTACGTTGCCGTCCAGACCACGTACAGAAACCTCGAAGGTTCCACTCAAGTTCTCATAGATGCGGGAAAACTGTGCGTGTCCCGCTGTCGGTAGACTCAACTGCGGTGCCTTAAGACCGAGGACGGTGTATCGCAGTTGTTGGGGAGCCCGTTCCTCTTTCACCGAGAGTTCGTACCGGAAACTTGCAAAGAGCTTGGCGGTTTCCAGAAGAACGAGCGTCTTGTATTTCTGTTCACGTTCGTCAAACCGGGGAGCGATCAGAAGGCGGTACTCCGGCATATCCGGTTGCTTCTTGGTTTTTGCCATCGTCTCCGTCGGGTCAGTGGGTTCGGTGCGGCGGCTGTTCATACCTCGAAGTACGTCGCTTCTTCCTGCTTGAAGATCTCAATGATTTCTTTTGGCGTTGAAACGGCGATGAGGCGCTTCCGGAATTCCTCCTTGTTCATCAGGCGGGAAATCCTGCTTAGCAATTTTATGTGGGGACCGACCATATTGTTCTTGCCGACGAGAAGGAAGACCAACCGCACGGGCTTCTCATCGATCGACTCGTAATCGATAGGCTCGGCAGTGACGGCGAATGCTGCGACGATATCGGAGACGGCGTCGGTCTTGCCGTGGGGAACAGCGAACCCATTCCCCACCCCGGTCGACATGATTTTCTCCCGCTCGAACACAGCCTCCCGAACTTTCTCTTTGTCAATGATCTTGGGCGAGACAGCTACCAGATCGATCATTGCATCGATGATCTCTTCCTTGGAGCCACCGGGAAGGTCGGTCGCGACAACCTCTTCGGTCAGGATATCACTGATTCTCATAATGCTGCAACTCTCCTATGGTTCGTCACGCCATCTGATGACTTTGGTTTCGTATTCGGAGGCCAGTTGCTCTGCTGTTTGTTGGCCCTCGGCCTCCACGTTGATATGAAAGAGCGGACGCTCCTTATCCGGAATGAGGAGAATGGAGGCACCGCTGTGGCTCTTGTCGAAATAGATCTTGACGCCATCGACGAGATCTCGCCGCAGGACCTCCGAGTCACGCATGATATTCCGCATGACCTTCCCTTTGTGTTCCCAGGAGCAGTTGACATTCCGCTTTGCCGTGAAAAGCCGGGGGATGTCCCTGTCGATTTCCCCAAGTCGCTTCCCCGTTTGGGCCATCATCTGCAGAATCCGGGCAACAGAGTACATGGCGTCAGTAGCGAAGAAGAAGTCGGTAAAGATGAATCCACCCTTCGTCCCGCCTACAAATTGGACGGACTTACCGGTTGCGGCCTCCATCATGGCCAGATGGCTGTTGCGTGTCTTCACAACCTGGATTCCCCGCTTGGCGGCGACAAGGTCTATCTCTCCCGAAGAGGTAATCGGAACGGCGATCGCCTTCACATCCTTTCCGGTTTGCATGAACAGGTCGGCGACGATAGTCAGTAACCGGTCGCTATCGACCGGCTCCCCCTGCTCGTTTACCAGAAAGAGCTTCTCCCCGCCTGCATCGATCAACGCGCCGATGTCGTACTGCAGGGAAGTGACAATGTGGGCGAGCTGCTTCATGGAGTAATCAAACTCATACTTGTCCCGGGTCAACTTCCGGGGATCCAAATGGGCATTCAACGCCACTACCTGACAATCGAACGAGCCAAGAATGATCGGGAAGATGGTGGCGGCGATGCCATTGGAATAATCAATGACAATCCTGAACTTCTTCTTACTGATTGTCGCGGTGTCAATGGATGAGAGGAACTTCTCCCGGTAGACCTCGGTGGTTCGCTCCGGGAATGAGATGCTTCCCACCTTCTCCTGCGATGCGCGCTGAAAGTCCTCCCCAAAAAAAAGCCTCTCCACGCCCTTGGATTTCTTGCTCGGCAGGTCCTTGCCATTCGAATCGAAAAAGATAATGTCGGTCAGGCTCTTGTCGAAGGGAGAACGGCGGACGTGAATTCCTCCAGCCTCTTTGCCGCTGCTCAGTTCGTGGCGGAGGAGGGGAATGGAAGTGGCTCGCAGATCGAAAGTGTTAACACCGGCGGAAATCAGTCCACAGATCAGGGAGCGGTTGATCATGCGGGAAACGTTGTCCGAGTCGCGGCACGTGACAACTGTTTTCCCTTCGCCGATGAACGCGCCGTACGCTGCGCCGAGCTTGGCTCCGAACTCGGGGTTCATTTCAATATTGGAAAGCCCTGTGACGCGGGAGTCTGCGAACAATTCCCTCAGCCATTTGTCCTCCCAGACCAGGCTGCGCGTTACGATGGCCCCTTCTTCAACAACTTTTTCAGGCCAGAGTTTGATATTGGCCGACAATTGCGCTTTGCGACCGATCGAGCAGGAGTCGCCAATGAACACGTTCTCGGCGATCACGGTTTTCTCGCCGATGGAGCACTTCGCGCAGACGACGTCAGATGTCAGCTCGGAACTATGACCGATGACGACATCATTCCAGAGGACGGCGTTTCTAAGGATCGTACCCGGGCCGATCACACAGTTGTCGCCGATGACGGTGTTCGAGAGCTTGACGTCGTCCGCGATCGTGCAATTCCTGCCTATGAGGACGGTCCCGGTGACTTGGATGCGATCAGGCTGGAAGCTGGTTCCTTCTCCCACATGCATCACGCCGATCCTCTTCCCTCCGAAGTTGACTATGACTCTACCGAGTAAGGCATCGATGTGTGCTTCCTGGTACTCATTCAGGTTGCCAATGTCCCGCCAGTAGCCATCCGAGACATAACCAAACAGGCCGGCATCCTGTCGAAGGAGGAGTGGGAACAGATCCTTGCTGAAGTCGTGGTCTTCACGATAGGGGATCATCTCGAGGACTTCAGGCTCCAGAATGTAGATGCCGGTGTTGATCGTGTCGCTAAAGACCTCTCCCCAGGATGGTTTCTCAAGGAACCTGGTGATCTTTCCGTCTTCCCGCGTAATCACGACGCCAAATGCAAGCGGATTGGTTGCATGTGTGAGGACGAGTGTGGCTTTCGCCTTCTTCGATTCGTGGAAGCGGATCGCTGCGGTCAGATCAAAGTCCGTCAAAACGTCCCCGCTGATCACCAGAATCCGTTTGTTAATTCCCTTGGTGGCATTCCGCACACTGCCCGCTGTGCCGTAGTCGGTCTCGGCCTTGACATACACCATCTTGACATCAAACTGAGAGCCGTCGCCGAAGTAACTTGTAATCGCGTCCGGAGAGTAGAAAAGCGTGCAGATGATGTCATTGATTCCGTGTTTCCTGAGAAGGTCGACGATGTGGTGCATCATCGGCTTGTTCATCAGGGGAACCATGGGCTTCGGGGTTTTGCACGTGAGGGGCCGCAACCGGGTCCCGAACCCACCAGCCATTATGACTGCTTTCATCGTGCGGCTACACCTGGTGGAGGAATGAGCTTGTCAGGGAATGGATTGTGAATGCCGATGCAAAGATAGTCAAAACAGTAGTTCAATTCAATAACTACACGAGGTGCGCCTAACTGTCCATTGCGGCCTTGAGGTCAGCAATAATATCCTCAACGTCCTCAATGCCAACAGAGATGCGGACAAGCCCGTCGGTCACGCCAATTCGCTGTCTCTGTTCTGGCGGTATCGCAGCGTGCGTCATTGTCGCCGGATGTGTGATGATTGTCTCAACACCTCCCAGGCTCTCTGCGAGTGCACACAACCGGACCCTCTTAAGGAATGCCGCGGCGGCATTGAGACTTCCCAGGTCAAAGGAGATCATTCCTCCAAAACCGCACATCTGCTTCTTCGCGAGCGCATGCTGTGGATGATTCTCAAGTCCCGGATAGAAGACCTTCATCACAAGCGGCTGCTGTACGAGCCAACGCGCAACCTGGAGTGCATTCTCGTTATGCTGCTTCATACGGACGGCAAGCGTCTTTGTCCCACGAAGGCAAAGCCAGGCTTCGAATGGGCTGAGAATACCTCCGATGGCCTTCTGAAAGAACCTGAGCCGTTCGGCAATCGTCTCATTATTGGTGACGATGAACCCTCCCAGCATGTCGCTGTGGCCGTTCAGGTATTTTGTCAGGCTGTGAACCACGAGATCAAATCCGTATCGCAGCGGTTGCTGGAGGTACGGGGTAGCGAAGGTGTTGTCAACTACAGACATGAGCCGGTGCTTCTTCGCGAGCGCGGCGGAGGCTGCAAGATCGGTAATTTCAATAGTGGGATTGGTCGGGGTTTCGATGAAGAGCATCTTCGAGTTCGGTCGGATCACCCGCTCGACCTGCTGGAGGTCGGTGGTGTCGACAAAGTCGAACTGCAGGCCGTAGTCTTCCCAGATCATCTTGGCGATACGATACGTTCCGCCGTAGACATTCCGTGACACGATTGCGTGGTCGCCGGGCTTGAGCAGGTGCATGATCGCATCGGTGGCCGCAGTACCGGACCCGAATGCCATGCCGTGTGCACCTTCTTCGAGTGCGGCGATATTCTGTTCGAGAGCTGTCCGCGTCGGGTTCGAAACCCGGGAATACTCGTACCCCTTGTTCTTGCCGAGCTCTTCCTGCACGTAGGTGGAGGTGAGGAACACCGGCGTCATGATCGCGCCAGTTACTTGCTCTGCCGGCTGTCCGGCGTGGATTGCTTTGGTTGCGAAGCCCATTGTGTTTTTTCGCCTCATCAGACAATGGATGAATGATCCGGAGAACATCCGGCGCTATTTGCCCAGGAACTCGATGACGTCGTACCGCGTAAGGATGCCGCTGATTTTCTGATCGTCCTCCACCAGAACCGCGGTATTCTTCTTGGAAGTCATGAAGTGGATGACGTCCTCGATCTGGGAATCAATATTCACGAGCGGAAAGCTCGGTCCCATCACGGTGCTAACAGGAGAATCCACCAGCGACGGTCGCTCGAGCACCCTGGTCATCAGTTCATTGTCGTGCACGGCACCGATTGGCTTCCCCCGGTCGAGCACAGGAAGCTGGGAAACGTCGTGCTCCTTGATGAGGTCAAGCGCCTTGCGGATGGTGGTGATGGGATCGATAGCCACCAGGTCACCCATTTTCTTTTTCTTCGACTGCAACACGTACCGTGCTGTGACTTTCTCGGGTGTAAGGAACCCGTTCTCTCGCATCCAGTCATCGTTGTAGATCTTGCTAAGGTATCGCTCGCCCGAATCGGGCAACAGCACGACGACGACATCATCATCTTTGAACCTGTCAGCAATCTTCATCAAGCCAGCCACAGCGGTGCCGGCCGAACCACCCGCCATTAATCCTTCTTCTCGAGTGAGCCGCCGCGCCATGAGGAATGACTCCTTGTCAGTCACTTCGATCATTTCATCCACATATTCAAGGTGCAGAACGCCCGGCACATAGTCCTGGCCGATCCCTTCAACCTTGTATGTCTTGAGCAGTGGCGTAATCTTCTTCGTATAGAAATATTCACGAAGGGCAGATCCTTTGGGGTCTATCCCGATCACCTTGATGCCAGGATTCTTTTCCTTCAAGAATTTTCCGGCCCCACTGATCGTTCCGCCTGTTCCAACGGCGCAGACGAAATAGTCGATCTGGCCGCCGGTCTGTTCCCATATCTCAGGACCGGTGGTGTTGTAGTGGGATTCCGGGTTCTTGGGGTTGTAGTACTGGTTTGCCAGGACCGAGTTGGGGGTTTCGCGAACGACTTTCTTGGCGACTTCAGTATAGCTTTCCGGTGACTCGTGTGGCACGGCGGTGGGTGTGACAATGACCTCTGCACCGAATGCCCTGAGAAGACGGATCTTCTCCATGCTCATTTTGTCGGGGAGAGTGAAAACGGTCTTGAACCCCTTCACAGCGGCAACCAATGCGAGACCCATACCCGTGTTTCCGCTGGTGGATTCCACGATGGTTCCTCCAGCCTTGAGCCGGCCTTCTTTTTCAGCCTCCTCAACGATCGAGAGACCGATCCGGTCTTTGACTGAACCCCCCGGATTGAAATACTCCACTTTGGCGAGAATTACCCCTTTGACATCATCGGTCACTCTGTTCAACCTGACAAGAGGCGTGTTGCCGATGGTCTGGAGGATGTTGTCGTAGTAACAGACTTTTTTTAAATCCTTTACCATGCCACTCCCTTGTTATGCAGTAAGTAGTTGAGTACTATTGCCGGGAGCGTTACTTTTTTCATCGCTTGCGGTTGATCCGACTGGCGGCGAACGCTGCCCCAAACCCATTATCGATATTGACCACAGTAACGCCTGCAGCGCACGAGTTGAGCATTCCGAGCAATGCCGAGAGACCCTGAAAGCTCGCCCCGTAACCGATAGAAGTGGGGACAGCGATTACTGGCACATCGACCAGGCCACCCACCACGCTCGGAAGCGCCCCTTCCATCCCTGCAACCACAATGATAACCGAAGCGCTCCGCAATCGGTTACTCTGGGAGAGGACCCGATGAATTCCTGCGACGCCAACATCGAAGATGCGCTCGACCTTGTTTCCCATAATCGAGGCTGTCTCTGCTGCCTCCTCGGCCACAGAGATGTCGGAAGTTCCTGCCGTTACTATCAAGATAACGCCTCGGCCCTGCGGTCGCGCAAGATGCTCATTAGCCGCAACTGTGCGGGCGGTCTCATTGTATCGAGCTTTACGGATCACCTTTTTCACCGCGAGGTAATGATCCTTTCGAGCTCGCGTGATAAGCAAGATACTCCCGTGCGAAACGATCCTTCCGGCAATCGCCGCAACTTGTCGTGGAGTCTTTCCCTCGCTGAGAATGACTTCCGGAAATCCCTGCCGGGCTGCACGATGGCTGTCGATGGTAGCGAATTCGAGTCCATCGTTGAAAGCGCTCGGAATTGCGGCGAGGGCGTCTCTTTCAGAAATCATACCGCGCTTGAACTGTCGTAGAATCGTCTGTATGTCGTTCTTGGCCATTGAGACCGAGCTTTCGGGAAGGGTGCGTTGCCGGCAATCGGCGCTAATGTGGGTCCGAGATTCCGCCCGTCCCTCGACACTGACAACAACGTCGCATGATGACTCTTCATGGTCACCACTGATCATCGCACGGTCGGCTGACAAGCAGGTTGGCGTTGAAAATATACTCGTTTTAGCTTCCAGAATCAAGGCAAGAACCGCGCATGCGCGTTGATGCTCAGCTGTTACGCTCTTCCGTTACCTTGACTCTCCAGCGAAATTTTCGTATTTTTTGTCCGGAATCCCTCACACGTTCAGCACAAGCGCGTCACATCATCGTGTTCTCTCTCGTGTTTGCAGGCATCCTCGGGTATCTCCTTGGGTCCGTTCCGGCTGCCTACCTTCTGGTCAGATGGAAATCGAAGATTGATATCAGGAATGCTGGGAGCGGGAACGTCGGCACGCTCAACAGCTTTCAAGTCACCGGGTCACGATCGGTGGGAATCGCCGTTCTTGTGCTGGATCTGTTAAAGGGGGCTGTTTCCGTATGGCTTGCAGGCACGTTCTGGCCTGATGAAGTGCAGGCTTCGCTGGTAGGCGGGGTCGCATCGGTTCTTGGACACAATTTCCCGATTTGGCTCAAGTTCAAGGGGGGGCGTGGTTTGGCGACCGCGGCTGGGGCCATGTTTGTTATGGGATGGGTCTGGATTGCCATTTGGGGGGTTGGATGGGGAATAGGATTCTTGATCTGGCGAAAAGTGAACATGGGCAATGCGCTTGCATCAGTGCTCCTTCTCTTTCTGATTGCCCTTGTTCCGACAGAGATGCTTCGCGTTCTTCTTTCGGAATGGATTCGACCGACGGATTTCAGGTACTATGGATCGATCCTAATGATTATCATCGTCCTCAGGCATATTGAACCCGTGGTGGAGTACATGAAGAGCCGGACACTTCAAAAACCAGAGTGAGCAGACGTTGTATGGCTGGAGTGAACAAACATATGATGAGCATTCCGGATTTGCAGGAGATGGCCCGACAGATCCGCCGCGATATTATCAAAATGCTGATGATATCACAATCCGGACATTCAGGGGGGCCTCTTGGGTTGGCGGATATCTTTGCGTCGCTTTACTTCAGGATCATGAAGTTCGACTCCAAGAATCCATCCTGGCCGGAGCGTGATTTTTTCTTTCTTTCAGCCGGCCATTTGGCGCCGGTCTGGTACTCAGCGCTGGCACGAGCAGGATTCTACCCGATCAGGGAAATGGAAACGCTCCGCAAGATCAACACGCGTCTTCAGGGCCATCCCGCGCCCGGGTATACGCACGGGCTTCCCGGAATTGAGATTGCGTCGGGTTCGCTGGGGCAGGGGATGTCCATCGCCGTCGGGTGCACTCTCGGTTTGCGATTGGACAGCAAGCCAAACCACGTGTATGTTCTGCACGGCGATGGAGAGCTTGATGAAGGTCAGGTGTGGGAAGGGATCATGACGGCCGGTCATTACAATCTTGAGAATCTGACGGCTATTGTCGATCGAAATTTCTGCCAGATCGATAACCGAACCGACAAGGTGATGGAACTGGAGCCACTGGCCGATAAATGGCGGGCATTTCGCTGGAATGTCATCGAATGCGATGGCAACAATGTTGAGGGGTTCCTCAATGCCATGGAGAAGGCGCGAAACTTCAAGGGGAAACCTTCCGTGGTCATAGCGAAGACATTCATGGGACGGGGCGTGTCCTTCATGGAGGATGACTACCGCTGGCACGGTGTGCCACCAAGCATCGAGCAGGGTAAACAGGCGTTGGGTGAACTTCCGCCAACAAGATTCGGCGACTTTATTGAATTTGAGTGGGAGAAATCTGCACCCGTCCTCGCTTAGTAGTCGGGCAATTTAAGATCGTCTTTCACAGTGGATGTGTGATGAAGAGAATTGAAAGCAAGGGAGAAAAGGCGACACGCCAGGGTTTTTCCGATGCAATTATGGAATTGGGTGC
>DASRUE010000239.1:0-3027 GCA_035687895.1 Bacteroidota bacterium
AGGTTGGGGTAGTACAAACCAAATCATTCTACTCCGCCCGCCTTCACACGAGAGGTTCCGGCGGGCAGGCAGCTTACCTGTCCGCCGCAAGCGATTTGCCGCTGAAGGCGGAGCCGCAGTCCGTTAGGCGGCAACGAGTAATCATCTCCGACAATTCTGTTTTGTTGGGCTCCTCAATGCCAGTTCGATGCAAGAGTAAATGAGCGAGAAAATAGCCCGATGGCTCGAAGCCAATAGCCCAATCAACCCCGTCTTATCGATTGCATTGATATCTATCGCTGTGTTTCTATTGGTTCACGGCAAGAATCTAGGGCGATGGAGTGAACTTCCGGGGTACGTAAAGACAAACATAATAGTGGTAGTCTTTGCAATCATCACTCTTATTGTGGTCGGAATAGATCTCTCGTTGAATCCTAGACAATAAACGACTACAACTAATTCAGTGCACCGTTGCCGTCTAACAAGCGGCTCCCGCCATAAAGACGGCGGGTTTCGTCCCGTCAAGAACGGCGGGATGCCGAGAAGCGCACAAACAACGCCCAACAAATAGCTGACCCGACTGCGTCTTGAGAAACAGACTCCGTCGAGGCAGGCGGATTGAGCCCGCCCAGAGATAAAACATGGCGGGCAGGCGTCGGCGAAATCTAATGCTCAAACATTCTGAATGAATTTATCATAGCCAACGCTCGAGATACACAAACCAACCATTCTAACACCCAGGCACAGCGTTGATGCAGCCTCCCGCAAAAATAAAAAAAGTGTTTCTGGTTATTCTTGATATCAGCGGCTACACGAAGTTCATCAAGGCACACAAGATCAGTCTGATTCATGCGGAACGAATCATTGATGAGCTGATCGAAAGCGTCATCGACGCATCCGAGTTTCCGCTGGTCCTGCATGAGCTGGAAGGAGATGCGGTCACGTTCTATGCCCTCTCTGACGGCAGCCCGGAGATGGCGCACAATGTCTGCAGTCAGGCTTTGCATTGTGTGGCAACGTTTCGGAAGAGAGAACGTGAAATGGTCGGCGAATGTAAGCTCTGCGCATGCGATGCCTGCACCACGGTCGGTCGGCTGAAACTGAAAGCAGTCCTGCACCATGGAGAAGCTGTGTTCACACAGGTGAGACAGTTCACCAAGCTCTCTGGAGAGGACATGATCCTTGTGCACCGGCTTCTGAAAAACTCCATCGCACGCAAAGAGTACATCCTGTTGACCGAATCGCTGCACGGCCTTGGGGCTGATCCCGGCGGGTGGACGCTTGAGTCCCGGAGCGAGGACTGCGAGGGATTGGGGCGCGTGAACGTGAAAGTGTACTACCCACCCGCGGAAGATGGTCAGATTGAACCGGTGAAAGTGTCGCTGGCTGCGAAACTGAAAATGTTCGCGAAAACGGAGTGGGACGTGATCAAGAGGCTTGTGATACCATCGACGAAACGCTATCCCAATCTGGAATCGGCGCAGCAGGCCGACTGATAGGTGTTGACTCTTCCCTCCCTTTTGCTATTTTGATCTCGCCATTACTTCAATTCCCGGGACTCTGATGAACGACAGCGTGGTTCACACCGACTCTCATCCTTTGCCCATCCATTTCGTTTTTGTCGGTCTCTGGGTGGTGGTGATAACATTTCTGGTCTTCAGTCCGACTCTCAGAAGTAATTTCCTCGCGTATGATGACGATATCTACGTCTACAATAATCCGCGGGTGCAGACATTCAGTCCGGAACATTTCGGCTGGTTCTTCGCTCACCCTTATTACAGATCATATATTCCTCTGACGATGGTTTCGCACACAATCGATTATGCCCTCTGGCAAAACGATCCGCGCGGCCATCATCTGACAAACCTGTTGCTGCACAGCATCAATGCGCTCTGGGTCTTTTTCCTCGGCCTGGTGGTGTATGGCATTCGATCGAAGAACCCGGGCCGGGTTACATGGCCCATGGTACTCGGGAGTGCTGCCGCGGCATTGCTCTTTGCGTTGCACCCGCTCCGGGTTGAATCCGTTGCCTGGGTCTCCGACCGAAAGGACCTGCTCTGCGCCTTCTTTCTCTTCCCCTCGTTCATTGCCTATCTCTGGTATGCAACCCGCCGGGGTGGCGAGACAGCACGACGTTGGTATATCGTCTCGCTTGTGTTGTTCACCTTTGCTCTCCTCTCGAAGCCCATTGCTGTGATGGCACCTGCTGTATTGCTTCTCGTGGACTTCCTCCTGATTGAGCGGGGAAACTGGCGGGATCATTTGTCAGTATCCGTGCGGGAGAAGCTTCCGTTTTTTGCGCTGAGTCTTGCAGCGGGAGTCATGGCCATGGTCGCTGCGCCGGGAAGCCAGGAAGCGTGGATGGTTGAGCATCTTAGTCCCGGGTTAAAGCTCGTGTTTCCGTTTTATGCAACGATGTTCTATCTCCTGAAGACGATTGTCCCTCTTTCGCTGACGCCCGTGTATCCGCGCGTGACGGTCGAGATATTGTTTGTTGCCTTTGTCGCGTCGCTCGTTATCGTCGCAGCATGTGTATACGCGGCACGACGGGGGAAGCGTGATTGGCTTCTCGCCCTGCTTGTGTATGTATTGTTTCTTCTCCCCACGCTCCTCGCCGCATCGTCCGGGATACAGCCAATCGCAGATCGATACAGCTACATGGCAAGCATAAGTCTGTTCGTGTTGTGTGGTGCCGGCATCGTTGCTGCAAGGCCCGCCGGGCTGCGTTTCGTCCTTATTGGTGTGGCGGGCATTCTCGTGGTATGGGGCGCCTTATCGGTGCAACAGGTTTCCCACTGGCGTGATGCAGAGTCTCTCTGGCGGTACGTCGTCAGCGTTCAACCGGAGATCCCTCTTGCGCACAACAACCTTGGGACTGCTCTGCAAGCAAAAGGAGATCCGGATGGTGCGATAGCCATCTACCATGCGGCGCTTGCTCTGAAGCCCGACTATCCGGAGCCATGGTATAACATGGGAATCGCGTATGAGGCGAAGGGAGACGCAAGAAAAGCAGAGGAAATGTACCTGAGAGCCATCATCACCAAGAGA
>DASRUE010000240.1:0-2551 GCA_035687895.1 Bacteroidota bacterium
AACAACCTCAGCAAGCATAAGAGAGGTAAGTGGCGCGTTTGACGATGGTTTTAACACGACCGGGTTGCCGGTAGCAATTGCCGGAGCGAGTTTGTGTGCAACAAGGTTGAGGGGAAAATTGAATGGTGTTATCGCAGCGATCGGGCCAAGGGGAAAGCGCCGGACAATCCCGAATCGATCATCCGAGTTGGAGGCGAGGTTCAACGGGAGCACCGTCCCTTCCAGCCTCTTTGCTTCCTCAGAAGCATAGGTGAATGTGAAAATACTTCTTTCCACCTCGGCCCGAGAGAAGACGATCGGCTTGCCTGTTTCGGAAGTGATGAGCTGCGCGAACTTCTCCTTGTTCTTATCGACCTCGGAAGCGATGAATGAGAGTATCTCCGAGCGCTGGTATGGCTGCAGCTTTCGGGTAACCTGAAACACGGCAACAGCGGACTGGATGGCGTCGTCTATATCCTTGGGAGAGGCCTGGCAGACTTCTCCAGCAACACTCCGATCAAATGGGTTGACAACTGTTCGAATCCTGTCCGTCAGACGCCATTCACCGTTTACCAGGAACCCGGATGGTTCCATCCCCCGCCCCCTTAGATGAGCAATGATTGAACTTTCTCGATGACCCGGCCTGAATCCACGAGGAGACGCTCCCCAGTCTTTCGTTCCTTGATCTCGATCTTCCCATTCGCAAGGTTCTTCTCCCCCACAATCACCTGGAAAGGCATGCCAAGGAGATCAGCATCCTTGAACTTGAACCCCGGGCTGATATCCTTTCTGTCGTCGTACAGTACCTCCACACCGTCTTCGGTCAAGTTTGTGTAGACCTTCTCAGCCATCTCTACCACTTCTTTGCTCTTCGCGCTCACGGCAATGAGGTGTACGTGATAGGGGGCGAGGGCTTTGTCCCAGATGATGCCATTCCCGTCATGATTCTGCTCAATATGGCAAGCCACAAGGCGCTCAATCCCGATTCCGTAACTCCCCATAATGATGGGATGTTCCTTGCCGTTCTCGTCGAGGAAGTTCGCCTTCAGCGCATCTGCGTACTTTGTACCAAGCTTGAAGATGTGGCCCAACTCAATCCCGCGGACAATTCTGAGGGTGCCTTTGCCCGTCGGACTCTGTTCACCTGCCTGGACTGTACGGAGATCGTAGTATCCATCGATCTTGCAGTCGCGTTGCAGATCGATGTTGACGTAGTGATAGTCGTTCCGGTTCGCTCCGCTGATCAGGTTGTTGGCGCCTTCAAGTCGTTTGTCGGCGATAATCTTGAAACCGCCCTTCAACCCAACCGGACCAATTGAACCCCCATCGGCGCCAGTCAGTTCCAACAACCGGTCAGCTTCAATCGGCCGCACAGCTGCTCCCATTACTGACATTAACTTGGACTCGTTCAGCTCATCGTTCCCCATCATCAGAACCAACACAGGAATCTCGCCGGCCCAGTACACAACGGACTTGGCGAGGAGGCTGTGGTCTACCTTGAGGAAACCGGCAAGTTGATCGATTGTCTTGACGTTGGGTGTGTGGACTTCGGCAACCGATTTGTTGTCTGGATAACGGACACATGCAGGGACTTTTGACGTCGCTACTTCGAGGTTCGCCGCATAACTTCCATCCTCCGACAAGGCAATTACATCCTCTCCGGATTCGGATTCCATCATAAACTCCTGCGAGCCGCTTCCTCCCATCGCCCCGCTCGACGCGCCGACAACAAAAAACCGGAGGCCGCAGCGGGTGAAGATGTTCCGATACGCCTGGGCGTGGAGATCGTAGCTCTTGTCCAGACCTTCCCAGGATGTGTCGAGGCTGTAGCTGTCCTTCATCAGAAATTGTCTTCCTCGCAAGACGCCGGATCGAGGGCGGGGTTCGTTCCGGAATTTCGTTTGAATCTGGTACCAAATCTGCGGCATATCCCGATATGACTCGATGTGATTTTTCGCCAGCAAGCAGATGACCTCTTCGTGCGTAGGTGCAAGCACCAAGGGACGGTTCTTGATATGAAACAGATTGTCCCCAAAAGCTTTCACCCGGCCTGTTTCTTCCCACAACTCAATTGGACTGAGCGCGGGGAGATGAAACTCCTGGCCACCAATCGCATCCATTTCCTCACGCACGATTTCCATTGCCTTTTTCATAGCTTTGTAGCCAAGAGGAAGAAATGAATAGATGCCTGCAGCCAGCAAACGGACCATTCCTGCGCGGATCATCAATTGGTGGCTGGGTATGACTGCGTCTGCGGGTGTTTCCTTGACGGTGGGGATGAAGCCGGAAGATAAACGCATTGGGAGATTTTAAATTTGGGATTTGGGATTTCAGATTTGAGATTGCGGAATAGGAGCCCTTGATCCATTCCGCACCTTGAGGGTCTCTGTGTGTTTGAGTTTCCCGTCAACGGTCCGACTTGTCGGGCCAAAGGCGGGAGGACATGGTTTAGTCCAAAAAAGACTTACCCTATTGCTTTCCTTTTCCATTTCGTGTTATTCGTGCCTGCACGCCGGAGTGCGTTTTCGGCACGCAGGCGTGTCCATTCGTGGATAGCTTTTCGACTGGACCC
>DASRUE010000241.1:0-7314 GCA_035687895.1 Bacteroidota bacterium
GTCAAGGACTTCCCGGTTATTGTCACGATGGACTCGCATGGCAATAGCCTTCATGCCGACGTCGAGAAGGCATCAGCGAAGGAACTGGCAAAATTCGCCGACCCTGTGACTCTGTAAGGCAGCGCACGTATGGGACGCGGCAACACGCTTTCGGAAAACTACCAGCGCATCTGGAGGACCGTGTCCCGCATCCCGAAAGGCAAAGTCGCCAGCTATGGACTGGTCGCCTCGTGTAGTGGACTCCCCCGTCGTGCGCGACTTGTCGGCACCGCGTTGCGGAACGCTCCCCCCGGAGTTGATATTCCCTGGCACCGGGTAATCAATGCGCAGGGTCGGATCTCGCTTCCCAGATCGAGCGTTGCCTATGAGCGCCAGCGCTCGCTGCTCGCAAAGGAAGGGATCCTCCTTCTCGGCGGAAAAGTCGATCTGCAAAAGCACGGCTGGAAGAGGGGGCGGAAATCAACGTCAGCAAGACTCTAACTTCGCATCTCCTCAGTACCAACATGCGCCCTGGCTTCTTGATTCTTTGTCTGCTTACAATTCCATTCATGTACTTATTTGCTCAACCTGCCGACATCGTGTTCGTCAACGGGAAGGTATGGACAGTGGATCCCGAACTGCCCACCGCTGAGGCTGTTGCGATACGTGGTGAGAAAATCATAGCGGTCGGGAGTAATGTCGATATCCGAGCGTTCGCCGGTTCTAATACGGAGGTCATCGATCTCAAGAAAAAACGTGTGCTTCCGGGGTTCATAGACAACCATACCCATTTCATGAGCGGTGGGTTTCAACTGGCGAACGTGGATCTCCGTAATGCAAAGAGCGAAGCGGAATTTGCGCAGCGTATAAGAGAGCGTGGAGAGAAGTACCCCGATCGATGGATCACCGGTGGGGACTGGGATCATGATAACTGGCCCGGAGGTAACCTCCCAACAAAGGAAATGATCGACCGCTTTACTGCAACGACACCGGTATTCGTCAGCCGGTACGACGGCCACATGGCACTTGCAAACAGCTACGTACTAAAGCTTGCGGGCATTACACGGGATACACCCGATCCCCCCGGTGGGACAATTGTCAAGGACAAGACCTCGGGAGAGCCCACTGGTATTCTCAAAGACGAGGCGATGAGTTACGTCTGGAAGCACGTTCCCGATCCCGGGGAGAGTGAGATGATGGACGCAGCGCGGCGGGCGCTTACCGAGGCACGGATGTGGGGTGTGACCAGCATTCAGGATATTTCGTCCATTGCTGACGTGGAAATCTACAAGAAGCTGAAGGCGAGTGGTGAACTGACTGCGCGCTTCTTTTGCCGTTTCCCCATTGCGACGACAGAACAATTTATCGCGCAGGGGATCAGAGTCAGGACCGGAGATGAATGGGTCCGTCTCGGCTCGCTGAAGGCATTTGCCGATGGCTCGCTTGGTTCAACAACGGCCCTCTTCTTCGAACCATTCATCAACGATTCCACCACACATGGACTGCCGAGCGACATCGTCCTGAATGGAAGGTTAGAAAAATGGGCTCTCGCTGCCGACAGGGCGGGTTTGCAGTTGAGCATACATGCCATCGGCGACAGTGCCAACAGTCTGATGCTCGACCTTTTTGAAAGGATCATAGCGCAGAATCCAAACTGGGACAGACGGTTTCGAATCGAACACGCACAGCACATTCATCCGAAGGATTTCGCACGGTTCGCCCGTCTTAATGTAATAGCGTCGGTTCAGCCATACCACGCCATCGACGATGGGCGCTGGGCCGAAGGTCGTATCGGTTACGAACGCTGCAAGACCACCTATCCGTTCCGGACATTCATCAACAGTGGGGTGAAAATGTGCTTTGGCAGCGACTGGACAGTTGCTCCGATCAACCCACTCTTCGGTATCTACGCGGCCGTTACCCGCCGTACCACCGATGGCGCAAACCCAAATGGCTGGATCCCTGAACAGAAGATCACCGTTGCAGAGGCGATCGAGGCCTACACTATTAACAACGCGTACGCAGCGTTCGAGGAAAAGGAGAAAGGTTCCATCTCTGTCGGGAAGATGGCAGACCTGGTTGTGCTCTCGGATGATATCCTCTCTATAGATCCCGTTGCGATCGAGAAGGTACAAGTGGAGATGACGGTTGTTGCAGGGACGCTCGTCTACAGGCGGTAGCCGGAGTTCTCCATACCACACTTCAGTTTCCAATCATCATTTCTTACTCTTACGCGGAGACCATTGATGATCCGATCGCTCATTGCTTCGCTTGTTCTCGTTTCGTGTTTGAATTCGGCCCGGACGGGAAGGTGACCCGGGTGAAGACAGGAGAAAACTATATCTATCCAAAACGATAGGGTAACCATGCGAATCAAGCTCGGGAGTCTTCACCACGTAAAGCGAGTGTCCTGGGTGATCTTGCCACTCTTCCTTTTGGCGTCCTTCTCCTGTTCCCGCGAGGCTGATTATGATCTGATCATACGGCACGGGCTGATCTATGATGGGAGTGGGTCGTCGCCGTTCGAAGGGGACATTGCATTCAACGCAGATACGATTGCTGCGGTCGGTGTGTTTTCCAATGTTCGTGGTCGCACAGAAATCAACGCCCGTGGTCTTGCCATAGCACCGGGTTTCATCAACATGCTAAGTTGGGCGACGGAGACATTGATCGAGGATGGGGAGTCACAGAGCGACATCCGGCAAGGGGTGACGTTGGAGGTGTTTGGGGAAGGATGGTCGATGGGCCCCCTGAACGATGCGATGAAAAAGGAAGCAGTGGAGCAAATGGGGGACATCAAGTATGAGATCAAATGGACAACGCTTGGAGAATACCTCGACTATCTCGTTCAGAAGGGTGTCTCTACAAATGTCGCGTCGTTCGTGGGAGCAACGACCGTGCGGATACACGAGCTTGGTTATGAGGACCGGTCACCAACTCCGGAAGAACTCGAACGGATGAAGGGCCTCGTCCGACATGCGATGGAGGAGGGGGCGCTTGGTGTCGGCTCGTCGCTGATTTATGCACCGGCGTTCTACGCAAAAACGGATGAGCTCGTTGCGCTGTGTGCAGTAGCCGCGGAATACAACGGGATGTACATCTCTCACATGCGGAGCGAAGGGAATCGTCTGCTCGAAGCGATTGATGAGCTTGTTATGATTGCGCGGGGGGCGCGCATCCCTGCAGAGATCTATCATCTGAAGGCGGCAGGGGAGTCGAACTGGGGAAAGCTTGACGCTGCCGTGAAAAGAATCGAAGCGGCACGCGCAGAAGGGCTCATGATTACCGCCGACATGTATGTCTACACAGCGGGCGCCACAGGACTCGACGCATCGATGCCACCATGGGTTCAAGAAGGTGGATTACAGGCATGGAAGGCTCGCCTGAAAGACCCTGCAGTCCGGCGGAAGGTGAAGGAGGAGATGTCAAAGCCAACCGATGCATGGGAGAACTTCTATGTTGCAAGCGGATCTCCAGAGAAAATTGTGCTGGTCGGTTTCAAGACCGATTCACTGAAGTATCTGACAGGGAAGACGCTCGCGGAGGTGGCGGCAATGCGGAAAACGTCGCCGCAGGAAACAGCAATGGATCTCGTGATTCAGGATGACAGCCGGGTCGGGACGGTCTACTTCCTGATGTCTGAAGAGAATGTTAAGAAAGAGGTTGCGCTGCCGTGGGTGAGTTTTGGGTCGGATGCCGAATCGATGGCGCCTGAAGGGGTCTTCATGAAGTCGAATCCCCACCCTCGTGCATACGGCAACTTCGCACGGCTACTCGGCAAGTACGTGCGGGACGAGAATCTCGTCCCCCTGGAGGAAGCGATTCGGCGTCTGACGTTGTTTCCGGCTACCAACCTCAAACTGAACCGCCGTGGTCTTCTTGCCAAAGGCAATTATGCCGATGTCGTGGTATTTGATCCTGCCTACATCAAGGATAACGCTACCTTCGACAAGCCACACCAGTTCTCAACCGGCGTCCAACATGTGTTTGTGAACGGTGTCCAGGTGCTCGCAGATGGCAAGCATACCGGCGCCAAACCCGGACGCGTCGTGCGGGGTCCGGGGTGGAAACCAAAGGCAGCGACTAGGTAGCCTTTCGCGCTGCAACCAGGAAAAGAATCGACAACTAAAGGAGACTGACATTGGAATGGATCAGCGACCCCCAGGCGTGGATTGCCCTTGTTACGCTAACAGCATTGGAGATCGTCCTCGGCATCGACAACATCATCTTCATTTCCATTCTTGCGGGGAAGTTGCCTCACAACGAACAGGCAAAGGCCCGCACCCTTGGCCTGACCCTTGCCATGTTCACCCGCATCGCACTTCTTTTCTCACTCACGATCATCATGCGGTTGACGGCCCCGTTGTTTACCGTGCTGGGGAACGAAATCTCGGGACGCGACATCATCCTCATTGTCGGGGGTCTCTTCCTGATTGCCAAGAGCACGCATGAAATCCACGAGAAACTGGAGGGGGATGAAGGAAAAACGTCGAGAAAGGTGACGGCCTCGTTTGCCAGCGTCATCATTCAAATCATGCTGCTCGACATTGTCTTCTCCCTCGATTCCGTTATTACGGCCATCGGCATGGCAAGCGCGTTGGGCATCATGGTGATCGCTGTCGTCATCGCCGTCATTTTCATGATGATCTTTGCCGGCGCTATCAGCGATTTCGTCCAGAAGCGTCCGACCATCAAGATGCTGGCGCTCAGTTTCCTTTTGCTCATTGGCGTGGCACTCATTGCGGAGGGATTTGACCAGCACATCCCGAAAGGTTACATCTACTTTGCCATGGCGTTCTCGGTGTTTGTGGAGATGCTGAACCTGAAACTGCGCGGACGTGCGATTGAACCGCTGAAGCTCCGTGAGCCCATCGTAGAGGAAGCTCGCTCGAGGAAGCGTTGAAGTCGGAGAAATCTGAATACCCGGTCTTGCAATTCGCACTCATTTTGGATTAATTCTTTCATAAGGAACTGTTCTCTCTCACGTCAGGAGTGAAAGACGATGTCAGACGAAGGCGTGCAATCCTCCGCCCCCGCCGCACCTTTACCCAAGGCGAAGAAACGTCCGAAAGAACTTGCCGTCATCAACCAGGCAGGATGTACAGGCTGTGAGGTGTGCATTGAGTTCTGCCCCGTGGATTGCATCCTCACCGTACCGGGACCGGAGTACGATCAGCACAAGAAACTCGTGGAGATTGACCTCGATATATGCATCGGCTGCAAGCTTTGTGTGAAGTACTGTCCGTGGGAAACGATCGAGATGATACCGAGTGGCGAATCACTCCAGGTCGCGCAGGCCTGGACGGAGCGATCGGTGTTGCCGCACGCCGAGTGGATACGGGGGACAGGTATTGAGATCGTAGAGACGGGGCCTCTCCCGTTGCCGGGTTCGAAAGTGAACTGAGCAAGAGAGGGGAGAGAGCGATTCACGCGTTGATTCTCGTTCCCGTTTTTTGTACCATTGTTCTATCGTTTGAAGTATGCTGGCGTAGCTCAGTTGGTAGAGCAGTCCCGATGCCGCCACAAAATTTGACCATGCTGGCGTAGCTCAGTTGGTAGAGCAGCTGATTCGTAATCAGCAGGTCAGGAGTTCAAGTCTCCTCGCCAGCTCGAGAGCGGCATCGGGATAATCAGCAGGTCAGGAGTTCAAGTCTCCTCGCCAGCTCAGGACATTAGAGATCCCACCGAAAGGTGGGTTCTTTTTTTCACGCAACAATTCATCCAATAACCAGACACAACCTTGAAGTCTCACGAATCGCCTCCGTTGTTTGACCTCATCATCGTTGGAGGAGGACCGGCTGGACTTTCTTGTGCCATCGAAGCAAAGAAGGCGTGTCTTTCTGCTCTAATTCTTGAGAAGGGGAGTGTGGTGGATGCAGTCCGTCGTTTCCCGGCCAACCTCGTCTGGTTCTCCACACCTGAGTTGCTGGAGATCGGCGATGTTCCGTTCGTCATTCCTACAGTCCGCCCAACGCGAGTAGATGTGATTGCGTACTATCAGCGGGTTTGCCAGCACTATGGACTCGACATCCGTCCGTTCGATGCGGTGGAAGGCATTGCACGTGAAGGGGAGACCCTTCGGGTAACGACGCTCTCGGGCAAGGAGTATTTCGGGAGGAATGCGGTTGTTGCTACTGGATACTATGATAACCCCAACTGGCTTGATGTGCCGGGGGAATCTCTCTCCAAGGTCGCGCACCACTATGACGAGGCGTATAAGTACTATGGCTGTGATGTGGCGGTGGTTGGTGGGAGGAATTCGGCAGTGGAGGCGGCGCTGGATCTCTTCCGTCACGGGGCTCGTGTGACGCTGATCCACCGGGGCGAGAAGCTGAGCGAGGGGGTAAAGTACTGGATATTTCCGGACATTGAGAATAGAATCAAGGCCGGACAAATCCGCGCACTGTTCGGCAGTACCGTCAAGGAAATCACCTCCGGATCACTCTTGGTCAAGACCCCATCGGGGACAGATCAGGTCAAGAACGATTTCACTTTTGTCCTTATTGGTTTCCATCCTGACACGGGACACCTGCAGAAGTTCGGGGTGGAGATTCACCCGGACACACTTGCGCCTCGTTTCGACGAGAAGACGTTCGAGACCAACATCAAAGGCCTGTTCGTTGCCGGCTCCCTTGTTGCGGGGAAGTTTAACAACAAAGTGTTCGTCGAGAATGGAAGACTCCATGGACCGGTCATCATCTCAGCGATCCGATCGCGTGTCGTTGGTTGATTTTCATGGCCGGTTTTTGTAGATTCGTGCACATTTTTCCCATCAAACCGTCAGTACACTCCACCGGAAAGGAATTGAATGAACGAAGGCAAGATTGTCCAGATTATTGGACCTGTGGTCGATATTGATTTTTCGGGGGGTGAGTTGCCCGCCATCCTGAACGCCATCAAGATTCCCCGGCTCGGATCCGATGGAAAATCGGAGGATTTGATCGTCGAGGTGCAGCAACACCTGGGAGACAGCCGTGTCCGGTCGGTGGCTATGGACTCCACGGACGGTCTGGCAAGGGACATGAAGTGTGTAGATACCGGTGCCCCGATCTCTGTTCCGGTCGGTCCCGCAGTCCTCGGTCGCCTTATCAACGTTCTGGGGGAAGGGATTGATGGTCTCGGCCCGATCGTATCTGAAACGCGCTACCCGATTCACAGGCCTGCTCCTTCGTTTAACTCCCTTTCCACCAAGAAAGAGATGTTCGAGACTGGAATAAAAGTGATTGACTTGCTGGAGCCTTATTCCAAAGGTGGCAAGACGGGGTTGTTTGGTGGTGCTGGTGTTGGCAAGACGGTGATCATTCTCGAACTGATCCATAATATCGCGAAACAGCA